>JAICUO010000396.1 GCA_025935815.1 Streptosporangiaceae bacterium | reverse complement strand
CGCGCGCGGCGGCGCGGCGGGGCCGGCCGAAGGCGAAGTCGCCCGCGAACGCGATCACCGACGCCGAATAGATCAGCAGCGCCGCGATGAGGAAGTCACCGCTGAGAGTCGCCATGGACTGGTTGACGGACACGAGCATCACGCTCCGCTTTCTCCGAGGGGTCGCTCCCCCGAATTGCCCTGTTCGGAAGAGGGCAGTGTTGGATCTTCGTGCGCGGCCTTCAGCTGCGCTACTAGGTCGGTGAACTCGTCCTCGAAGCCGCCGCTGGCATCGGTGCGGGCCAGGCCGCCGACGGTGACCACCGACCGCTCGCCATCGCCGGCCGCGGGAACCGCCCGGACGAAGACGCGCCGCCGCCGGACCAGGAACGACAGCAGCAATCCGGCCAGCGCGAGCATGCCGCAGATGAGGGCCGGGACCTGGCCCGGGTCGTAGGTGACCGCGAGGCTGACCCACTGCCGGTAGCCGGTGAAGGTGATCTTGCCCCGGCCGCCGGGCAGCGTGAACGACTGCCCCGGCTGCAGCAGGAACGGCCGGCTGGTGATCTTCGTCATCGCGCTGGTGTCCAGCTGGTACACCGACTGCGCGACCCCTGAGTTCATGCCGAGGTCCCCGGCGTAGCCAAGCAGCGACACGGCCGGGTTGTAGGGCGCGGGGAACGCGGAGTCCAGGGTCCCGCCCACGGTCACCCCGGTCGGCACGAACACCCCGATGAAGCCCAGCTGCTCCGGCGCGGCGTCCAGGACCTTGACCACCCCGTCGGACAGGAACGTCCCCGTGTTGGCAGGGATGAACGGCTTGGCCTCGTCGTAGACGACCTTCCCGGTGGCGTCGGTCACCGTGAACTCGGGCGCGTAGCCGTGCCCGATCAGGTACACCTTCACCGAGTCGACGTTCAGCGGCTGGTTGATCCGGATGTCGTAGGGCCGGGCGGTCGCGCCGGGCGAGGAGGAGTACCGGACGCGGGCGTCGAACGAGGACGGCTGGCCGCGTGACTCCCCGGAGGTGTAGTAGCTGGCGCTGAACTGCGTCAAGGTGAGCTGGAAGGGCGCGAGGTCGGACCCGGTGACCAGCCGGCCCGGGTGGAACTCATCGAGCGCGGTCAGCGTGTCGGAGAACGTCTGCCCCTCGACGATGAGCTTGTCGGCCTTGTAGCCGAACAGCCCGCCGATCGCGACCGACACCAGCACCCCGAGCAGCGCCAGGTGGAACAGCAGGTTGCCCGCCTCGCGCAGGTAGCCCTTCTCGGCGGAAACCCACCCTCCCGCCTCATCTCCGGCCGGGTGGCGCAGCCGGAATCGCTTGCCGCGCAGTATCGCGGCGGCGGCGGCGACGGCCTGGGCCGGCGGCAGCGGCACCGCGTAGGACGCCGAGTGCGGCAGCCGGCCCAGGTTGCGGGGCGCGCGCGGCGGGGGCGTGCTCCATATGCGACCCCGCCTGGGTCCGACCAGCCGGAACGTCCTGGGCACCACGCAGCCGACCAGGGACGCGAACAGCAGCAGGTAGATCGCCGCGAACCAGGGCGCGGCGAAGGTGTTGAACAGGCCGAGGTGGTTCAGCCACGGCGCCAGCGCCGGGTGCGAGTTGAAGTAGTTCTGCACCGCGGCCGGGTCCTGACCCTGCTGCGGCAGGATCGATCCGGGCACGCTGCCCAGCGCGAGCAGGAACAGCAGCACCAGCGCGGTGCGCATCGAGGTGAGCTGCCGCCAGGCCCAGCGGAACCAGCCCCAGCCGGCCGCCGGGCCGGCCCCGGCGTCGTCGGCGGCGGTGCTTGCCTCGGCGGCGTCCCGCCCGTCCTCCGGGAAGGCCAGCGGGGGCTCGTCCTCGGCGGCGGCGTCCTGAGGGACTCGGATATCGGTCATCAGGCGGTCACCTTGGTCAGGATGCTGTTGAGCACCGAGTATGTCACCGGGCCGAACACCGCGCCCGCGACATGCCCGGTCGGGTCGACCACCACGGTGGTGGGCGTCCCGCTGATCGGCACCGTGTTGCCAAGGGTGAGCGCGACCGCGTAGCCGGGATCGTTCATGCTCGGGTACTTGATGCCGGCGTCCTGCTCGAAGGCGGCGGCGTTCGCGGGCGAGTCATGCACGTCCACCCCGAGGAAGGACACGCCGGAACCCTGGTACTTGGCCGACAGCGCCGCGAGGGTGGGGCCCTCGGAGCGGCACGGCCCGCACCACGAGCCCCAGAAGTTGAGGACGACGACCTTGCCCCGGTAACCCGCGAAGTTCACCTTGGTCCCGGTGAGCGTGGTCCCGGAGAAGTCCGGCACCGGCGCCCGGTGGCCGGCCGCGTACAAGACGGCGCTGGGGTTGCCGTCCACGTGCGTCACTTCTGTCGCCCGGCCACTGCCGTTGGTCAGGGTTACCGCGAGGCCCACCGCGAGCAGCACGGCAGCAACGACCGCCACGCCCACGATCGTTCGGCGCTTCCTGGTGATCTCGAGCCGCACGGTGCCATCTCCAACCACGGTGCGATCTCCTACAGGGGGTAGTACGACAACCTATTGTGCCGCACCCGTGTCGTGGAGCTGACGGCGGGGCGGCACTGTGTAGGAAACCCCGCTCAGGGCATCGCCATCAAAGGTAAAGCTGGTCACGCTGCCCAGCGCGCACTGCCGCGTGTTCGGGTTGTGCCACAGCCGCTTCTTCTCGGCCGCCAGCCGGGTGATCCAGATCGGCAGCTGGTGGCTGACGCACACCCCTTCGTGGCCGCGCGCGGCGTCCCGCGCTCGCTCCACGACCCGCCACACCCGCTCCGCTACCTGCTGGTACGGCTCCCCCCAGGACGGGGTGAACGGGTTCCACAGGTACCGCCAGTTGGCCGGGTTGAGCGCCAGGTGCGCGAGGCTGACGGTCTTGCCCTCCAGCACGTTCTCCGACTCGATCAGGCCCCGGTCAGTCTGGATGGCCAGGCTCTTGCGCTCCGCCGTCGGCTGCGCCGTCTCCTGCGCTCGCTCCAGCGGGGAGGCGAACAAGGCCACAACGTCACGGTCGGCGAAGAAGTCGGCGGCGGCGTCCGCCATGAGCCTCCCGTTGTCAGAGAGGTGAAAGTCCGGCAGTCGCCCGTAAAGGACGTGCCGCGGGTTGTCGACCTCACCATGCCGCAGCAGGTGGACGGTGGTTTTCTCAGCCATAGCGCAGCCAGGTTACCGTGCCCTCATCAGGCGATCTGCAGGTATCGCCGACGGTCGGCGATCACGGACCTGAGCTTGGCCAGGTGCTCACCGACGACGGCCTCGTCCACGGCCGCCAGGTCGGCGGCCCGCCCCAGGGCCTCGGCGAGGGCGCCCGCCTCGCCGACCAGCGTCCAGTCGAACTGGAGCAGCTCCGCGAGGCCGAGCCTGCGCACCCGGTCCCAGACTTTGTCCTGGCTCAGCAGCGGCAGGCCGCGGATCTCGGTTCCCGCGTCCTCGATGGCGCGGCTGATCCGGTCCCCGCGGCGCAGCGGCTCCATGACGGCGGCCGGCGGGAACGGATCCGCACGGGTGGACGGCGGGACCCGCTGGGCGCGCCAGGTGCTGGACAGCTGGCGCAGCCGAGCGCTGGCCTCCCCCAGGCTCTGGGCGCAGCGCTCCCGCACGAGCAGGTCATCGGCGCGGAGCCTGCCCGCTGACGTGTAGACGTCCGCGCCGAGCAGGCCGCGCAGCTGATCCGCGATGGAGTCGGTCACCGGCCGGACGCTCCAGGCTCGGGGATGAAGGCGCCCACCCCGCCATCAGCGGGAACTTCCCAGGGTGGCGCGGGGGGCGGCGGTACCTGGTGGGGCGGTACCTGGTGCGGCGGTACCTGGTGGGGCGCTGCGCCGGGCGGCGCCATGCGAGATGGGGGCAAGCCAGCGGGAACCCCGGTTACGTTGGGGATGGGGATGGGTGCCGGTGGCGGGGTGTAGCCGATGTTGAACGGGGCGCCGACGGCCATGTTGGGCGCGGAGACCAGGCCGCGCTCGGCCATCTTCATCGCGACGTAGTACCGGACGGCGTCGATCTCCGACAGCCCGAAGGCGCGCAGCGAGATCAGCTCGCGCATGCGCTCGTCCCGGGGCCGGATGAGCACTTTCACGTCGTTGAGCATGATGCCGTAGACGGCCAGGAAGTCCTGCAGGTGGCCGCGGACCAGCTCGGTGATCTCGTGGATCTTCTCGTTGACCCGCTCCAGCGGCGTGAGCTGGACGATCTGGTTGACCGACTGCTCGACGACCGGCCCGGCGTAGGCGTTCAGCTGCTCGGTGGTGAGCAGGTGGCCCGAGTACGGCATGTGCGTGACGAGCTTCACCGCGTCTTGCCCGGTGTCGATGTGCACGTAGTAGTCGACGTCGTAGACCAGCTCGGCCAGCTCCCGCGACAGCGCGACCCCGGTCGCCTTGGCCACGCTCTTGGCCCGGGAGACGAACAGCACCTCGTACTGCCAGGGCGACTGGCCACCGTAGAAGGCCTGCTGGATGCCGCCGAGCAGCACCCGCTGCGGGGTTTCCACCGGGTACTGCCCGGCCTCGTAGACGTTGAGGATCGCCCCGCGCGACTTCAGCACGCAGAAGTGGTTGTTCTCCACGGTCAGCAAGCTGCCGTTCATGATGTCGGGGCTGGGATAGTGGTACATGAGCACCCCTGGCCCCATGACCTCGGTCCCGTCGCTGCCCAGAGTGCTGATCACGTTTCGTACCGGCATGGCGCTCCGCCGCCTCCCGTCGTTACCGGGCCCGATGCCCGGTTGCATCCCCATCCATCATGATGACGCACGGACGCACACGGAAGTTTCCCGCCGGGCCGGGGCCGGCCTTGCGGCTAGCCGGCCAGCACGGCAGCGGCCGCCCGGGCGGCGGCCGGGAGGGCGCTCGCGATGCGAGACAGGGCCTCCTCGTCGTGGGCCGCGGAGACGAACCACGCCTCGAACGCGGGCGGCGGCAGGTAGACGCCGGCGTCGAGCATGGCGTGGAAGAACGCCGAGTAGGCGGCAGTCGACTGGTCCTTGGCGTCCGTGAAGCTGGCGACCGGCGCCGTCCGGCCCAGGAACACCGTGAACAGGTTCCCCGCGGCCGACAGGTAGTGCGGCACGCCGGCCTCGTCCAGCGCGGTGGCCACCAGCTTGGACAGTGACCCGGCGAAGGCGCCGGTGGCCGCGTACACCTCGGGCGTGCAGGCGCGCAACGTCGCCAGGCCGGCCGCCGTGGCCAGCGGGTTACCCGACAGCGTGCCCGCCTGGTAGACCGGCCCGACGGGGGCGAGCCGCTGCATGATCTCCGCGCGGCCGCCGAAGGCCGCGCAGGGCAGGCCGCCCCCCATGACCTTGCCGAACGTCACCAGGTCGCCGCGTACCCCGTCGATGCCGTACCAGCCCGACGCCGACACCCGGAATCCGGTCAGCACCTCGTCCATGATCAGCACCGCGCCGGCCTGCGTGCACAGCGACCGGAGCAGTTCGTTGAAGCCGGGCCGCGGCGGGACGACGCCCATGTTCGCCGGGCACGCCTCGGTGATCACGCAGGCGATCTCGGCGCCGCGCGCCGCGAACAGCGCCCGCACCGCCTCGGCGTCGTTGTAGGGCAACACGATCGTGTCGGCCGCCGAGGCGCCGGTCACGCCGGGGGTGTCCGGCAGGCCGAGCGTGGCGACGCCGGACCCGGCCGCGACGAGGAGGGCGTCCACGTGCCCGTGGTAGCAGCCGGCGAACTTCACCACCAGCGACCGCCCGGTGTAGCCACGGGCCAGGCGCAGCGCGGACATGGTGGCCTCGGTCCCGGAGTTGACCAGCCGGACCTGCTCCACTGGCGCCCGGGCGATGATCTCCGTGGCCAGCGCCACCTCGCCGGGGGTGGCCGCCCCGAACGACGTCCCCCGGGCGAGCGCCGCCGACACCGCCGACAGGACGGCCGGGTGCCCGTGCCCGAGGATCATCGGCCCCCACGAGCACACCAGGTCGACGTATGACCGCCCGTCGACGTCGTGCAGGTAGGCGCCGGAGGCGCGGTCGATGAACCGGGGCTTCCCGCCGACCGGGCCGAACGCCCGGACCGGCGAGTTCACTCCGCCTGGGGTCACCTCAAGAGCCGCAGTGAACAGGTCGGCGGAGCTCATCGCCATGGTTTAGCAGCCTTCTTCCTCGCAGGCGTCGGCCAGGTACTCAAGCAGTCGCAGCGCGTCCGGAAGCGGACAGCGCGCCGGCCGCCGGACCCAGCGTACGTCCTGCCCGGTCCCGAGCCGGGAGGGCGGGGCGAGGATGAAGCTCTCCCGGCAGTGCCACCGCAGCGACTCGGTCTGGGTGTACATGTCCGGCGCGCTGTCCAGGCCGCAGGACCACCATTCATCCTCATCGGCGGGCGCGCCCCTGGTGGCCACGAAGAAGAACATCCGCTCGGCGCCGGCCACCGCGACCGGGCCGGTGTCCACGTCCCCGGCGGCCATCTTGGCCAGCGCGGTGGCGCCGGCGACGGCGGGGACGTCCAGAACGTCAAAAACCCGCCCGGTGACGAGTATCACATTCGCCTCCGGACGGGCTTCCCACCACCGCGCCACTGTCAACTTGTCGGTTGTCGCCTGCATCTGCCAGGTTGGCGCTACGGGATGCGCCGCTGGTGCCGGGCAGCCGACCCGGTCGCAGGAGCAGGCCCGGCCCATCTCGATGGTCCCGTCGATCCCCCGGCTTGGATGGGCTCCCGCGCATACCGGCCAGCCCAGGGCGGCGTACTCCAGTGCCGCCGCGCCCAGCGCCGGCGTCTTAAGCGTCCCCCGCCGTCGGCCCCGTCGCCGCATCATCGTCACCATCAGGCCCCAGTACTCCCGTTCCCCGCTCGCGCGTGCCGCAACGTCCCGACCGACCGCGCGAACGCCAAAGCGCTCGCCAGTCGTGTCGAGGGGTTTCCGGTATCGTACCGTCAAGAATTCAACTACCGTACCCGCAACGAGGCGTGGCGACTCTCAGACGTAACCGTTTCCTCGCCTGCCCCAGCTAGCCGGCTAGCCGCTGGGCGACCTCGGCCGCCCAGTAGGTGAGGATGACGCTCGCGCCGGCCCGGCGGATGGCGGTGAGGGTCTCCATGATCGCCTTGTCCCGGTCCACCCAGCCGTTGGCGGCGGCCGCCTCGACCATCGCGAACTCGCCGCTGACCTGGTAGGCGGCCACCGGGACGGAGACCTGGTCGGCTACCCGGCGGATGACGTCAAGGTAGGACAGCGCCGGCTTGATCATCACCATGTCGGCGCCCTCGGCGAGGTCAAGCTCTACTTCCCTGAGCGCCTCCACCGCGTTCGCCGGGTCCTGCTGGTGAGTGGTGCGGTCACCGAACTTGGGCGCGCCCTCGGCGGCCTCCCGGAACGGGCCGTAGAAGGCCGAGGCGTACTTGGCCGAGTAGGCGCAGATCGGGATCGCGGAGTAGCCGGCCTCATCCAGCGCCTTGCGGAT
>JAICUO010000262.1 GCA_025935815.1 Streptosporangiaceae bacterium | reverse complement strand
GCCGATGACCGCGCTCAGCAGGAACTGGACCAGCAAGGCGGCCCGCCGCGAGGGGTCGGCGAGCACCCGCAGCGGCACCATGGGCGCGGCCGCCCGCCGCTCGGTGACCACGAACGCCACGCCCAGCGCGGCCGACAACCCGAGGGCGCCGAGTGTCCCCGGGGTCGCGAAGCCCTGCTGCTGCCCGTGGGACAGCCCGTAGATGGGGTGGCCTTAACAAACGTGTCACCCGGTCTAAACGAGCGTGTTTACCCTGGTCAAGCGAGCTAGATAGGCATCGATTCTGACGATTCGTGGCTTTAAGTCACCATGTGCGCATGGATCGTATGCCGCTCGGGCTTGACGAGCTTGTCGAGCGCTGGACGGTGCTGGAGGACGATCAGAAGCTGATCGCGGGTAAGCGGGGGCCGACGCGGCTGGGTTTCGCGCTGCTGCTGAAGTTCTTCACCCAGTACGGGCGGTTTCCCGAGGGCCGGTCGGAGCTGCCTGACGAGGCGGTTGATTGGGTTGCCAGGCAGGTGAAGGTCCCGGCGTCGGACCTGGGGTTCTACGAGTGGTCAGGCAGCTCGCCGAAGTACCACCGCGCCCAGATCCGCCGTCACTTCGGATTCCGCGAGTGCTCGGTCGCCGACCAGGAGAAGCTCACGGACTGGCTGGCCGCCCATGTCGCGAACGCGGAGCGGGACCGGAACAAGGTCCGCGCGGAGCTGTTCCGCCGGTGCCGGGCGGAGCGTATCGAGCCTCCTACCCCCGACCGGGTGACCCGGATCGTCCGGTCGGCGCTGCACAGGGCGGAGCAGAAGTGGTTCACCGTCATCGCTTCGCGGATCGCCGCCGCCGGCGCAACCGGACGCGTTGTCGCCCTGGTCGGCGCCGAGGACGGCGGCATCGTTGAAGGTGCCGGAGACGAGGATGAGGATGACGAGGACACCGCCGACGACGATGAGGAAGACCAGGACTCGGTGCTGGCGCTGGTCAAGTCGGTGCCGGGGAACGTGAGCCTGAACTCGATGCTGACCGAGGTCCGCAAGCTGCAGGCGGTCCGGGCGGTCGGCCTGCCGCCGGGGCTGTTCGCCGACGTCGCGCCGAAGGTGGTGTCCGGGTGGCGGACCCGGGCTGCGGTCGAGTCGCCGTCGCACCTGCGCCGCCGGCTGGGGAAGTCCCCGCAGACGACGGTGACCCTGCTGGCGGCGCTGCTGCGGGAACGGGAGCGGGAGGTGACCGACAGCCTGGTCGACCTGCTGATCGCCACGGTGCACCGGATCGGCGCGCGGGCCGAGCAGAGGGTCACCAAGGAACTGGTCAGCGCGTTCCAGAAGGTGACCGGCAAGGAGAACATCCTGTTCGCGATCGCCGAGGCCTCGCTCGAGCGCCCGTCGGACGCGGTGCGGGAGGTGGTGTACCCGGCGGTCCGCGGCGGCGAGGCGACGCTGCGGGAGCTGGTGCGCGAGTACAAGAGGCACGGCCCGGCCTACCGGCGGACCGTGCAGACCACGCTGAAGGCCTCCTACACCGGGCACTACCGCGCGGGCCTGATCGAGCTGCTGGGCGTTCTGGAGTTCCGGTCGACCAACACCGCCCACCAGCCCGTCGTCCGGGCGCTGGACATGATCGCCCGGTACGCGCGGGCCGGGAACCTGACCTACTACCCGGCCGGGGAGGCCGCCCCCGAGCACAAGGGCACCGCGGGCGACTGGGCCGACCTGGTCTACCGGGCCGACAAGCGAGGCCGGCGCCGTGTGGTCCGGATGGTCTACGAGGTCGCCACGTTCCAGGCGCTGCGCGACCAGCTGCGCTGCAAGGAGATCTGGGTCGTCGGCGCGGGCCGGTGGCGTGACCCGGACGAGGACCTGCCGAAGGACTTCGAGGAACGCCGGGCCGAGCACTACGCCAGCCTCCGCAAGCCGCTGGACCCGGCCGAGTTCATCGCGGGCCTGCGGCGGGAGATGGAGGCCGAGCTCGCCGCGCTCGACGACGCCCTGCCGCACCTGGACTGGGTCGACATCGCCGAGCGGCGCTCCGGCGCGATCAAGCTCACCCCGCTCGACGCGGCCCCCGAGCCGCGCAACCTGCGCCGGATCAAGAACGAGGTCGCCCGTCGCTGGACGGCGGTCCCGCTGATCGACGTGCTGAAGGAGGCCGTGCTGCGCACCGGCTGCCTCCAGGCGGTCACTGCGGTCACCGGAGCCGGCCACCTGGCCCCCGAGGTACTCGCGGAGCGGCTCATGCTCGCCGTCTACGCCTACGGGACCAACTGCGGGATCAAGTCGGTTGCGTCGGCCGAGGGCCACGGGGAGGACGAGATCCGCTACGTCCGCCGCCGGTACCTCACCCCGGAGGCCGCCCGGACGGTCGCCGTCGCGATCGCCGACGCGACATTCGCGGCCCGCGACCGGGGCCTGTGGGGGGAGGGGTCGACCTCGGTGGCATCGGACTCCACGCATTTCCGGTCCTGGGACCAGAACCTGTTCACCGAGTGGCACTCCCGCTACGGGGGCCGCGGAATTCTGGTGTACTGGCACGTCGAAAGGGGCTCGGTGGTGGTCCACTCCCAGACTCTGCGCGCGTCGGCGTCAGAGGTCCACGCGATGGTCGAGGGCGCGATCCGCCACGGCACCACCATGAACGTCGAGGGAAACTACGCAGACAGTCACGGCCAGTCCGAAATCGGGTTCGGAATTACCAGATTGCTGAACATCGACCTGCTGCCGCGCATCAAGCGGATCAACAAGGTCCGCCTCTACCGGCCCGCCGCCGGCGACGCCGGTGCCTACCCGAGGCTCGCCCCGGCGCTGACCCGCCCGGTCCGCTGGGACCTGGTCGCCGACAACTACGACCAGGTCATCCGCTATGCCACCGCGATCAGGGAGGGCACCGCGTCCACCGAGGCAGTGCTGTCAAGGTTCACCCGGTCGGCCACCCACCCGGCTTACCAGGCGATGCTGGAAATCGGCCGTGCCCAGAGGACGGTCTTTGTCGCCCGCTATTTGCGTGATCGTGATCTGCAGCGGGAGATCGAGGAAGGCCTCAACGTCGTCGAGGCGTGGAACGGCGCCAACGCCGTCATCTGCTACGGCCGCGGCGGGGAGATCTCCACCAACCGGCACGAGGAAGTCGAGATGACCGCGCTGTGCCTGCGGATCCTCCAGGCGGCCCTGGTGTACGTCAACACGCTCATGCTCCAGGACGTCCTCGCCGAGGAGGAATGGGCAGGACTGCTCGGCCCGGCCGACCGGCGTGGCCTGACCCCGCTCTTCTGGCAGCACGTACGCCCCTACGGCGAGGTCCGCCTCGACATGGGCGCACGCCTCCGGATCGGCGGCGCGGGCTAGGTGTGCCGTCTCGTGAAGGGGTCCGAGTAGCGAGCGGGAATTTGGTCGATATCGCTGACCTGCCCCCCATGGGTGCGGTTATGCGTGTTCAGTGAACGTGATGTGGTCTATGCCGGCGAGGGTGCTCTAGCGCCGGCCAGGCGCCATGCTCCGGACTTTTTCGTCCGCCGCGCTGATGGCACCGGCGTGCCGGTCAATGTCCGGCCTGATGACCGGTGTCTGGCGAGGACGAGGCGGTGTTCGCGGGGCCAGGGAGGACCGCTGTACGGGCTCGGCGCTGCACTCCATAACCAGCTACGGGACTCCTTGCGGAAGAACCCGGCGGCGCCGTTTCCGGCACCAGCCGACTGTCACGAGTGTCGGCACCATCAGCATCATTGCCCCGAAAACAAGGAACCAGATGTCCCAGATCCACTCGCGCGAACCGTAGGGATAGACCTGGTTTCCGATGAACGTGCTGCCCTCGTAGAGCCCGCCGAAAGGCTTGCCCACTTCCTGCGCGCCGCTGGAGATGTCGACATTCTTGAGCTGGAGACGTCCGCTGCTGCTGGTAAAGTTCCCGCTCCACGTGCAAGGTCCTGTCCCGCCGCAGTTCTCATTGGTGGGAACCACCACCCCCGGTATCCCCTGGCCGTCCGCCGCCCGGATCGACTGATCCATCTCAGTGGCCCCCATGCCGATAACCATCCCCCCCACGGCCAGGGGAAGGATCCAGACAAACAAGGCCACCACGATCGCCTTCACGGCCGCCCGCCTGCGTCTTGCGGGCCACGCATCATGAAAGCCCGCCGCTGGAGTTCACCAGCAGAAACAGCGACGATTCGCGGGCACTCAAACACCTGGCAGCACCATCCTGCGTGGCCCGCACCTGTAACCACCAGGCGGCCGTGAAGGCGGTCGTCATATCTGTCCGCGAGATCACGCCGCCACCTGTGGATGCCCGGCACGACCGCCATCGGCAGGCATGAGGCCAGACCCGCCGGGCCGATCACGAGCCACCCTCCCATAAAACCCATTCCTCTATTATGCGCTCACATCGTCCCCAGCCGCCGTTCTCAGGATCGCCCGCTTCCCTCCCCGCCAGCCTGGCCGTCCGCGCTCTAGCGCCTGGCGCTGGAACTTGGCACCTGTCTCGGCCAGGCTGGGCAGTAGCCAGGGTCTTCCCGGTCTTCCCGGTCCCGGATTGCGCGTTCCCGGCGCATGGCCGCTGGCCGCGATGGTGCTGGACTTCGTGGCGGACGGCAAGGATACCTCGCCGTCTTCGCCACCTGCCCGGGGTTTCAGAAACCGAAATATAACGGCATGGCCTGCAACTTGCAGGCAGGTAAGTTACGTGAAGTGCCGCACGCTTCCCGCGCGGTCTTGCCTAAAATGTGGGCTGCGGGGTAGGCCGGTTTCCTATGGCGTGCGGGGGGTCCCTTGGAACGCAGAACAATCATCGTTCCCGTGAATGGCAGCAAGCCCGTGAACGGTAGCAAGCCTTCACCGGTCCGGGGGTTTTTCCGGTGCCATCCGATGGTCCGCGCGTTCGTGGTCACGGTCGCATTCACCGCTGCCCTCGCGCTGGCCGGCGCGCTGATAAATCTGGCGACCAGCCACATCCCGGGAAACTCGTCCGGCTCCAACCCGCTGTCGGGAGTGCAGGTGCCGGTTCAGGCTCCAGCGGGGAACCCGGATCAGGGTTCCCCTTCTCCCGCGCCGTCTCCCTCTTCCAGTTCGCCTGCCGCGCAGCAGGCCCCGGCTCCCTACGCTGACGGATCATGCGTCTCCGGCAACTTCTCCGGGGCGACTCCGGAGAACGTCAGTGGAGCGTCCTGCTCGTCGGGTAAGGCCGAGTACGAGATAGTCAAGGAATTCCCCGGGGCGACGGACCCGAATGTATGCGAGGGCGTCGAGGGCGCCAAGCTGGGGTACCTGGATGAGTACACAGAGGACGGGGCCGTTGTCTCGAGCATCGTGTACTGCCTGGGCGACATTGTCCAGTAGGTAGATGACTGGCGCAGTCGTGGGTGCCGCCTCCCGATTGACCCCGCCACGGTGGCGGGCGCCTTCAGCGAACCCGCCACTGAAAGGCAGCCAGAAGTTGATTGACTCGCTGGCTGCAATCCTTCCGAAGTTCCGCACCGGGACCGATGAGGAGAGGCAGCGGCTGATCGACGGGCTTCCGCTGAACCTCGCCGCCGCGTGGCCGCGGCGAGGCAGCGGGCGAGGGTCCTGCGGGACCTTCCTCTTGACAGCGGGTCATTTGCCGCCCGGTACGGACCCGATGCGCAAGCCTGCGTGTACGCAGAGCGCCTCCAAAAAACCACCCATCCCCTGTCCAGCCCCTGACGCCGGGGGCCAACTGGGCGCGCCATGTAGGTGATAACAGGCCGTTATCCGGTAGGTTGACCCGTGAAGGGGACCGGCGACCGGCGCCAGCGGGACCCCGCCAGCCGCGCGACTCCTGCACGTTATCCGGTAGGTCGATCGAGGGAGGCTCGCGGTGGCGGCGACCGTGGCGAAACTGGATGCCCAGCGGGGCAGGCAGCCGACGAAGGCCAGGGACCCGACCGTGCGCGCTGCGATCGACAGCTTCTTGGATTCTCCGGACGTCAGGGCGAACCCGAACACCCTGCGCGCTTACGCCAGCGTGCTCGACCGCGTCGGCGAGGAGACCGGCACCCGCCGGAGGCTGGCCGAGGTACCCGATGACGAGATCGCCGGCGCGCTGACCACGCTCTGGGGTGACGCGAAGCCGGCGACCTGGAACCGCAACCGCGCTGCGGTCGGCTCCTGGCTGGCCTGGTGCGCCGACCGGCAGCACTGGGCCGCGCCGGCACTCCCGGCGGCGGCGCAGCGGCGCCGGGAGAACAACGACAACACGAAAGCCGTGTCCCGGTCGCGGATCGACCGGCTCTGCCGCCGCCGGGACGTGCCGCTGCGGGAGAAGACGCTGTGGCGGCTGCTCTACGAGTCCGCCAGCCGCGCCAACGCGGTCCTGGCGCTCAACGTCGAGGATCTGGACCTGCCCAACAAGCAGGCCCGGATCACCGCCAAGGGCGGCGACACCATGTGGATCACCTGGGGCACCGACACGGCGCACCTGCTGCCCCGCCTGATCGCCGGCCGAGAACGCGGCCCGCTGTTCCTGTCCGAGCACCGGCCCGGCCCGCACCGCCTGGCCACCACCGACCCGCGTGACATCTGCCCGGAGACCAGCCGGGTCCGGCTGGGCTACGACCGCGCCCGCATCCTGCTCGCCCGCTACGCCGACGGACTGAGACTGCACCAGCTAAGGCACTCCTCGGCCACCCACCTCGGTGAAGCCAACGTCTCCGCCAACGTGATCATGGCCAAAACCGGGCACAAGAGCCTGCGGTCGGTACAGCGCTACGTCAAGCCAGGCCTCGCCGCCGTCCACGCGGCCACCGAAACGCTATCGAACCCCCGCCGGCGAGGCTGACCCGCGCCCACACCGCGAGTACCTACAGAAAGACCAGCTCACCCAGGGGGAATACGCTCGTTTAGACCGGGTGACACGTTTGTTAAGGGCACCCGGACAGGCAGGTGCGCGTTGCCCGGGCGACAACGGAGCATGCGCAAGGGCTTCGACGTGAACGGCGGCCGGCTGACGGCCGGCGATCTCCGGGCTAGCCTCGAGGGCGTGCCCGACGACGCCCCGCTGGTGGTCTGCGTGCCGCGCGACCCCCAGGCCGGCGGGCCGATGGCGGTGGCCCTCGCGGTCACCTGCGCGGCGCGGAGCGCCCCGCCGTTCGTCTGCGACCCGGGGGCGTTCGTGGTCGGCGCCGTCTGCAGGGCACCGGGCGCATGAGAAAGGCCGGGCAGCCCCACGGGCTGCCCGGCCTGTGGCGGGCGCGGGGCGTGGGCCGGCCCCGGCTGCGTGATGCGCTTAGAACCAGTAGGGGCGGTACGCGCCGCCTGCCCGGGTCGGGCAGGCATCTCCAGGGCGGAGGGGCAGGTCGCCCGCGGCGTAGGCGGCGGCGATCTCGGCGTCCGTGAGCTCACGGTCGCCGACCGCGCGGAACTCCCAGTAGCCAGGGCTGACCTCGTGCCAGCTCTTCCGATCGATCCGGTACACCCGCCGGACCGTCCCGTCGACCGCGACGATCCAGTACTCCGCCAGCTGGCGGACCTCCCGGCCGACGCGCCACTCCATGCGGTCGGAGTCGTACTGGCCGGGGCCGTCGGTCTCGCCGTAGATGCGGCCGTTCCCGTCGTCGTGCGTCCGGTCGCAGCGGGAGGCCACGCCTGCGCAGCGCATGGCCGCTGGTGCCGTCAGTGTCATTGTTCTTGTCCTTCTTCCTTGGGGGCCGGGCCGGCGAGCTGGTCGTCAACCCACTGGATGAACTTCAGCGGGGACCCGCCGAAGTGCTGCCGGACGCGGGCCTGCATGGCGCGAACGTCGTGGCCGGGAAGGAAGTCCCGGTCGGTGTCCAGCCCGCACCCGCAGTGGCAGGGGCTCAGGATGAACTGCTTCTCCTCGGGCAGGTCGCAGTAGCCGACCGGGTTCTGCGACCCCGTCCCGACCGGGTCGGGCTTGCCGAGGTAGGCGTCCCGGACCGGGTGCCCCTCGCCCAGGACGTGGCCCTGGAGTTCGATCCGGTCGCCGTGGACCGCGAACCCGGTGACCTGGCCGACCGCGCGGACCACGCCCTCGCCGACGATCAGCGCGAACTTCTCCCGGGCCGCCTTGCCGGCGCTCATCCGCCACACGCCCCGGCCCGCGTCCCACGCCTCCTCCTCCGTCATCCGGGGAAAGAAACCGACATGCGACCGACCTAGCGGGTCGTCCCGAACAGTCTCGTAGCTGCCGAGCTTGAACCGTGCCGCCATTAACACCTGCCATTCTTCGCGATTCCGGGTGTCAGTCGCTCATGACTGACTCTGCCATACCCGACATGCAGAGTCTACCTTCCGCCCTGCATGCCCAGGGTTCTGCTCGTATCCGCCTCGTGGCCCTGGCCGGGGGCATGAGAGTCTGTTGCGGGATAACTACGGTTATCAGGCAACATCAGCTATGCTCGCCCCATGTCACCTGCGACCGCTGCCCGCCGGCCGACCCCTTCGTTCCCTGGTTATCTGGCAACTTCCGGCACGGGGACGGAGCGGACCGCCGCCAGCGCGCTCCCGGGCCACCCGCTCGCGCCGCACATCGACGACTTCCTGACCGACCTGGCGAACGCGAACAAGCCGCGCAACACCATCCGCGCCTACCGCGGCGACCTGGTCGCCTTCGCCGCCTGCCACGACGCCGGGCCGGAGGAACTGTCGGCGGCCCCGGTGCGGGCGTTCCTGTCCGAGATCGCCGGGCAGGCCCCGTCGACGCGCAAGCGCAAGCGCGCCGCCGTCGCCTCGTTCTGCCGGTGGGCTATGCGGCACGACCTGCTCGACGCCAGCCCGATGGACCGCATCGACACCGTCACCGTCCCGAAGACGCTGCCCCGCCCCGCGGCGGCCGACGACGTCCGGGCGGTGCTGGGCGCGATCTGCTCCCGGCGCCCCCGCAAGGACGTGCCCGTCGACGTCCTGCGCGACCGCGTGCTGTTCGAGACCGCCTACACCTGCGGCGCCCGCGCCTCGGAGGTGTGCGGCATGCACGTCGAGGACCTGGACCTGCGCCTCGACGACGAGCACGCCCGCGTCCACGGCAAGGGCGGCACCGTCCGCACCGTCCTGCTCGACGACCGCGGCTACGTCGCCCTGCTGAGGCTCTACCTCGCCCGGTCGGGGTACACGTCCGGCCCGCTGTTCCGCGCCAGCGTCAACGGGCGCGGCGGGCCGCTGTCCTACGACGCCGCCGAGAGCCGGTGGAGGAAGTACTGCGCCGCCGCCGGAGCCGAGATCGGCATCCACCAGCTCCGCCACGCTCACGCCACCGAGCTCATCAACCTGGGGGTCTCCATCGAGGCCATCCGCAAGCGGCTCGGCCACTCCTCCACCGACACCGTCAAGGTCTACGCCGAGCTCGCCGACCGGGCCACGGACAGCGAGATCCGCGCCGCCCGCCGGCGGCGCGAGTCGCGACGCTGACGCCCGGCCTTATGCCGCTTCGGCGGGGAGGCCCGTGCTTGTCCCCGGGCGGGCCGTGTCGCAGCCCGGACCGTCAGCATCCGGGGCGGACAATGGCAAGCATGGCGGAATCACGACAGCAGCGGCGGGCACGGGAGCGCGCGGAGGCCAAGGCTGCACGGCGGTCCCTCTCGCCGGGGACGCCTGGGTCAGCGCCGCTTGCCGCCGCGGCCCCGGCACGGCGAAGGCGGGTCCTGGAGGTGGAGCTGACCAGGTTCTGCGACGACCCCGAGGACGTCGAGGAGGGGGAGGACCCTTCCGCCTGGCACGCGGAGTGGGCACTGCGAGACGACAGCGTCGCCACCGAGGACAGCGGCATCGACGTGAGCGAGCTCATCGACGGCGTCGTCCAGGACGCGGCGGCCCAGTGGGGCAGCCGGTACGACCTCACGGTCGAGTGGAAGCTCAACGCGGCCGACCCGCTGCCCGAAGGGCAGACAATCGAGGGCATCCTCAGCGATCTCGGGGTGACCCTGCCCCGCACGGTCCCGGCCCCGCCCCGGTTACATATGACCGTGGTCGCACCCGGCGCCCTCTCAGGCACAGCACACTACTGACAGCGTTATGTTGACAGCGCCGCGCTGTGGCAGGATGGTGAGGCATGACGAACACCAACGGCGCCGGGAAGGCGCTGCGCGCCTCCTTCGAGCTTGACGAGCAGGGGCGCGCAGCGCTGGCCCGGCTCACTGACCGGTACGCCGGCGACCTGCCCGTCGTCCAGCAGCGGGAGGCGGCCCGGGTGCTGGCCGTGGTGCACGCGGTGTTCCGTCACCAGGCCCGCCGGCTGCTCCCGGACTTCCGCCTGGTCCCGGACACGCCGGGCCCGGCGGAAGAGCTGGAGGACCGGGCCGAGGACGTCGCCGACGCGCTGTCCCTGCTGCAGGCGGCGCGCGAGGACCTCGACAGCCTGGAAGCCGCCCTGCTGTACGCGGGCCGCCGGCCCGGTGCCCGCACCGGCGGCAAGCCCCTGCTGACGTTCAGGCAGATCGCCGCCGCGATCGGGGTGGAGTCCGAGCAGGCTGCCCAGGGCCGTTACCGCCGCAAGGTCGGCAACCCCAGCAGCAGCGAGAGCGGGAACG
>JAICUO010000227.1 GCA_025935815.1 Streptosporangiaceae bacterium | reverse complement strand
CGTGGGCAAGCGCGAGTTCATCGCCTTCTGGATGTCTCACGGACGCATCGTCGCCGGGATGAACGTCAACACCTGGGACGTCAACGACGCGATCGGTGCCCTCATCCGGTCCGGGCAGCCCGTCGACCCGGCCCGGCTCGCCGACCCTGCAATTCCGCTGGAGGAGGCCGTTGCCCGATGACCAGCAGAACGGGCACGCCGCCCGCGCTGGCAGCGGCGGACGAGCGGCTCCTGTCGGAGCTGGCGCGGCAGTTGCGCGCGGACAGCATCCGGTGCGGCACCGCGGCCGGGTCGGGGCACCCGACCTCGGCGATGTTCGCCGCGCACTCCGGACGAGTTGATGGAGGCCGCGGGCATCTCCGCGTCCCGGATCGCCGCCGCTGCCCGCGAGCTGGTGAAGGACTGAAGAAATGGAGGCAGTCAATGAGTACTGGTATCAGCGTGCGCCGCGTCTACGACGACCCTTCGCCCGAGGATGGCGCCCGCGTTCTGGTGGACCGGGTATGGCCGCGAGGACTGCGGAAGGACGCCGCCCGGCTGGACGAGTGGGCCAAGGATGTCGCTCCATCTACCGAGCTGCGGACCTGGTACCACCACGACCCGGCCAAGTTCGAAGAGTTCAGGCAGCGCTATACCGCCGAACTGGAGCAGCCCGGCCGGCGGGAGGCGCTCGGCCGTCTCCGCGCGCTGGCGGTAGGCAAGCCGGTGACACTGCTGACCGCGACCAAAGCCGTCGACCTCAGCCAGGCGGCCGTCCTCGCGGGCTTGATGCGCGAGGCGAAGTAGCCCCAGGGCCTACCGGGGGCCGGCCGCTGGCTCGCGCTCGCCCGGGTTCTCGCGTGCCGTCAGCCGGGCGACGCACAGGCTGGGTTCGACGAACGGGTCCAGCCGGTCGGCGGTGACCGGGGCGCGCATCCGCGCCAGCGCCCCCCGCATCAGTCCCAGGTGATGGCCTGCCCGGCGGTCAGCTTCTGGTACGGCGGGGGCTGCTCAGTCATGTAGGCGCCCCACTCGCGCCCGGCCGCCTCTGTGGCCCCGCCCGGCAGCGGCGTCGGCGGTCGCGCGGTAGCCGATCCTGGGCCTGCCAGGCGTCTCCCGGTCCTCGGTCTCGCGCTCGGCCAGGCCCGCCTCCACCAGTGCTTCCAGGTGGAACCGGGCACCCGCATACTGGCCCAGCTGTACCACCCGCGCCGCATCGCGTGCGCCGCGCTGTGGGGAATACCGGGGCAGGCGCTGCTGAGCCAGGCACTCGACACCGGGCTGCTGGTTCTCGGCACGACAGGTAATGGCGCGGTCCCGGTGCCGGGGGCGACCAGCCGGTACTGCCTCCGGCACGGCTGCGGCCCGCTGGTCCTCGTGCCAGCTTCCTCAGCCTGACGTCCGCCGCCGGGCGTTCCCCGGCGGCGCAAGCATGCCGGCCTAGCGGTGCTGAGCCAGGCTCTCGTGGCGGCTAGCCGGGCTGGCGCGGAGCGGGGAGGCCAGGTGGTGTTTCGGTGCGGGCTGGAGGATAACACAGCAGGTTTGCAGGCGGAGAAGAGGAAGGCGGCATGGATCCTCGGACCTCACCCGCATCTGCCCGGTACCGCCGGGATTTCCCTGAACGGGACCGGGGCCGTGCGCGGCTTCTTCCGGGACACCGGCTGGGCGCGGCAGGCCCGGCATTTCGAGCCGGAGCTCGCCTGGATCCAGCATGCGCTCGCGCACGTGGCACCAGGCGGCCCGGTCGTGATGCTGATGCCGCCAGCCGCCGCCGCGCGCCCGTCCGGCCGGCGAATTCGCCGGGCCCTCGTCGCCGGCGGGACCCTGCGGGCCGTCATTTCCCTGCCGCCGAAGCTCGCCGCGCACTACGCGCTCGCCCTGCAGATCTGGGTGCTCTCCCGCCCGGAGCCAGACCGCGCGCACTCCCACGTGCTGCTGGTGGATACGTCCGGGTTCACCACGCGCACCGCGCGGGCCGCAGATGCCATCTCGACATGGGTCCAGGTCCAGGCCGTGGTCGCTCGCGCCTGGAGCGTCTTTAAGAGCAGCCCGCAACTAGTCGCGGGCACGAGCGACATGGCGATCGCGGTCCCAGTCATGGAACTGCTCGGCGAGGAGGCCGACCTCACTCCCGCCCGCCACCTGCGACCACCCAGTCTGGCCGTGGCATCACAGGCAGACCTCGCTAGTCGGCGCACTGACCTGGCCAGTCGGCTGGCCGAACTCGCCCGCCTGCTGCCTCAACTGCCCCAGCCGCCCTCCGGCGACGGCGCGCCCTACCGCGACGCATCTCTCGAAGAACTCGCACAGACCGGTGCCCTCGTCATCCGGCGGGCTGGGGCCAGACCAGCCGACAGCGAACCAGATCCGGCCAGCGCCCGCGCCAGGGGCCGCGTCCTCACCAGCCAGGACATCGCGCGAGCCGTACCGCCCTCCGGGATCGACGAGATCATCATCGACGAGGTGCGCAACTCGGCGATCCGCGCAGGCGACGTCCTCGTTCCCCTAATCGGTCGGCGGCTCACCGCCCGCGTGGCAGGCGATGAGGACGTAGGCGCCTACCTTTCGCCCACCGTTTACCTGATACGGCCAGATGTCGCCGCTCTTGACCCCTGGTTCCTGGTCGGCGTGCTATCCAGCAGCGGCGGCGGTCGGCAGGCCGCGCGGATGGCCAGTACCCTCGGCGACCGCATCCGCTTCGACCCCCGCCGGGTCCGGGTCCTGCTTCTCCCGATCGAGGACCAGCGCGCCTACGGCGAGTCCTTCCGTGGCATCTGGGACTTCACCCGCACCCTCCGCGCCGCCTACGACGAGGGCACCGATCTCGTCCGCGACCTCATCGATGCGACGGCCGCCCCGTTTCTCGACGCTCAGGATTCCGCGAAAGCACGGGACGCCGTCCGAAGCTCCTAACACCTGCAGCCAGTCGCCGCGTGCTGGCCAAGGCGCTGGGCTGGCCCGGTCGCCGCGCACGCGGCCCGGGACGGAAGCCACGTGCCATCCCCGGCGTCGGCCCGCGTGTGGCCGCGCTCGCCCAGCTTCCCGCCGTCGGGGATTTTCCTCCGTGAGAGGGGAAATAGCAGGTCAGGGCAAAAATGTACCTGGCGTTACCGTGTGTGGGCCTCCAATGGCGATCGCGGTGGCCAGCACGAGCGGGCGCGCGGACCGCCGCTCGCGGCGATGAACAACGCGGACGACTCAGGTCAGATGGACACGCCCAGTCCTTGCGCGAAGAAGTCCGCTAAGCGAATGACGCGTCGGCCGTGGACCCCTGCCTGCTGTGATCGCGGTGCGTAACCAGATCGGAAGGGGTTCCGATGGCTGGTCTAGATCAATCTGCCAAACCTGGACGAGCCGACCCGCCGTCAACATCCGACCGCCGAGCAAGCAGCGAGCGAGCACGCCCGCGAAACCCGGGCAAACCGGGCGCACAAAAATGACCTGGAGTGATGAAACCCCAGGTCAGACCGGGTGCGCCGCCAGGGACTTGAACCCCGAACCCGCGGATTAAGAGTCCGCTCCTACATTCGATTCTTCTCAATAACCTGCTGTCAAGCAATGGTAGCATATGCCGTGAGCTGCCGTTTCGTCCAGTCGCCGGAATCCGCGGGGGGCTGCGTATACCGGATGCTGCCGGGACGTACCGGGGCATCCGAGCAAGCATGGAGCAACCATCGGCCGGCACAGGTCTAGACCAATGTGCCAGGGGACCTGGTGGGCTGCCATGAGAGGCTACGCGCACCAGCAGTGAAAAGGTATAGTTCCGGACTCGACGCGACTGTTGTTTGCGGTGGGGACTTGGCCGGCGGCCGCCGACACGCTTGGTAGTCCCTGCTGGTGGCACCCCGGTCAGGCGGCTGGGGATAGCGGTGTTGGCGCCGTTCACTCGTCCCGCGTGCCAGCAGGGGATTAATTGGGACGATGCCCCCCGCCTCTGAGCACAGCGCCCACAGGCCGTTGGCGGTGTCTTAGTTGGTGGCGCCGGCACCTGGTGCTGCTACGCCCTCCTGTCATCAGAATCCTGAGCGCCGTCTAACAGGCTGGCAGTTGGCCTTTCGTGCTGGCGAGCTGGGCGTGGACCTTGTCGGCGTCGGGGTGCTGGAGGTCGTGGTAGATGGCCAGTGCCTGCTGCCAGGCCTGGCGGGCTTGTAGCAGGTCGCCGGCGGCGTGGCGGGCGTTGCCGGCGTGGAGGAGGATTTCTGCTTCGGAGTAGCGGTCGCCGTAGTCCCGGCACAAGCTGAGCGCGGATTCGAAATGGGCAGCAGCGTGAGAAGAATCGCCCAGGTGAAGCGCAGTGTAACCGAGGGTGGCCCAGACATGGCACTCGAAGTCGCAGTCGGAGAGCTTGGTGATAAGGCCCAGTGACCACTCGGCGAATGCGCGGGCTTTCAGGTAGTCGCCGAGGAGGGCGTGGTCCCAGGCGAGGCTGTTGAGCACCAGGGCTTCCCCGGACTGATCGCCGATGGCCTGGTAAAGGCCGAGCGCCTGCTCGCCGTGATCGAGCGCGTCAGCGTAACGGCCCTGGACCTCGGCTAGCCTGGAGAAACCCACGTGCGTCCAGGCCTGGCCCTGGCGATCATCGAGGCGCTGGTACAGCAAGAGGCAGCGCTCCAGGTGAACTCGGGCCTGATCGTAATCGCCGGCGCCGATGCAAGCGCTCCCCAGGGCGCGCAATGACGTGGCCTGGCCGAAAATGTCGTCAAGGCGGGTAGCGGCGGCCACGGCATTGCCCAAAATGGTGACCCGTTCACGCTGGTAGCCGCGCCTGTACAGGTATCCCGCCATTGCCCGGGGGAGCTGCCAGGCGTGGCTGTCCGCGCCCATGTCGAGGGCCATGGTGACCGCGGCGAGCAAAACCTGGTGCTCGGCTTCGAACCACGCCAGGGCCTGGCGGTGGTCGCCGGGTTGTTCGGGGACGACCCCGCGCCTGGGCACGGCGAGGTCGAC
Organism: Streptosporangiaceae bacterium; assembly: GCA_025935815.1. Taxonomy (GTDB): domain Bacteria; phylum Actinomycetota; class Actinomycetes; order Streptosporangiales; family Streptosporangiaceae; genus Trebonia. The sequence continues at coordinate 6,174 of JAICUO010000227.1, read as the reverse complement.
CTTCTCCCGGGCTGACTGCAGCAGGAAGGTGGCGTGAGCCGCCGTGTGCAGATAGTGGTCAAGGATACGGCCGACGGCGGCATCCCGGTCCGGTGCGCTGTCGTGGTCCCGGGCCTGACTGGCGGCGTAGGCGCGCAGCAGGTCATGAAAGGCGTACCGGCCCGGTGTGTGCTCGGTGACCAGGCAGTGGCGGGTGAGTTCACGCAGCAGGCGACGGGCCTGGGACTCGTTGACCGCGGCGAGGCTGGCGGCGGCGTGGACGCTGATGTCGGGGCCGGGGTGCAGGCCCAGCAGCCGGAACATCCGCGCGGCGTCGTTGCTGAGCTGCCGGGTGGACCAGGAGAACACGGCGGCGACGCTGGCGCCGGGGTCGCCAGCCTCCAGGACGTCCAGGCGCCCGGCTGCGTCGCGCAGCTCGCTGGCCAGGGCGGAAAGCGGGATGCCGGGGCGGGCGGCGGCCTGGGCTGCGGCGACTGCCAGCGCCAGCGGCAGGCGCGCGCACATGGTGGCGATCTCGCTGGCGGCGCCGGGCTCGGCGGCGGCCCGGGCATCGCCGACGCGGGTGGTTAGCAGTTGGACGGCCTCGCCGTGGGGCATCAGGTCCAGCCTCAGCAGCCGGGCCCCGTCAGCGGCGGCCAGCCCGGTGAGCTGGCTGCGGCTGGTGATGATGACCACGCTGGCCGGGCTGGCGGGCAGCAGCGGCCGGACCTGGCCTTCGTCGCGGGCGTTGTCCAGCACGATCAGCATTTTCCGGTCCGTGAGCAGCCTGCGGTACAGCCCGGCCTGGGCGTCCTGGCCGGCCGGGATGCGCTCAGGCGGCACGCCGAGCGCGTCCAGGAACCCGCGGATGGCCTCGGCGGGGGTAACCGGGATGCCGGAGGGGTCGAAGCCGCGCAGGTTCACGTACAGCTGCCCGTCGCCGAACCGGGCGGCGGCATGGTGCGCCCAGTGGATCGCCAGCGCGGTCTTGCCGACCCCGGCGGTCCCGCCGATCGCCGAGATCACCACGGTCCCGGGACCCTGCTGCCCAGATCGGTCCGGCAGGCTATTCAGCGCCCGGAACTCTGCCAGCCGGCCAGTGAAGCCCGGCACCGCCGGCGGCAGCTCCCGTGGCGTGTCCCACTGCGGTTCAGCCTTCGCCGGGCGTGCCGGCCCGGTGATCGCCAGGGTCGGGTCGGCGGACAGTATCCGCTGGTGCAGGTCCCGCAGGCCCGGCCCTGGCTCGACCCCCAGCTCCTGGACCAGCACGCTGCGCGCGTGCTGGTAGGCTGCCAGCGCCTCGGCCTGGCGGCCGTCGCGGTACAGGGCGAGCATGAGCAGGCCGTGCAGCCGCTCGCGCAGCGGGTTGGCCCCGGCCAGCTCCCGTAGCTCGGTGATCACCTCGGCGTGACGGCCCAGGTGCAGGTCGGCGTCGATTCCGATCTCCAGCGCCCGCAGCCGCAGCTCCGCTAGCCGGGGAGCATCCCGGGCCGCCAGCAGCTCCGATTCCACGCCGGCAAGCGGCTCACCACGCCACACGGCCAGCCCCGCCCGGGCCTGTTTGGCCGCGGCCTGCCATGAATGGCCCCTGGCAGCCGCGACCGCGGCATCCAGGCGCGACTGGAAGAAGGACACGTCCAGCTCGTCGGCGTCCGCGCGGATCAGGTAGCCGGGCGGCTGGGTGCTTATCCGGGAGCCGGCGCCGCCCAGGGCCTTCCGCAGCCGCATCACGTAATTCTGCATGGTCACCCGCGCTGATGGCGGCGGGCTGGCTCCCCACAAGACCTCGGCCAGCTCATCCAGGGACACCACATGGCCGGCATTCAGCAGCAGCGCCGCCAGCACAGTCCGCTGTTTTCCCGGCGGCAACGCCACCACCACCCGCCCGCAGCGCACCATAAGCGGCCCGAGCAGACAGAACTCCATTTCCGCCGCCATAGGACTCACCACCACCCGCAGTAAAACCCCGTCACGCCGTGCTGATCACATGCTAACCGCACGCTAACGCCCCCAGTGACGATGGATGAGCAAGGTTCAATCTTCGGAGGCTCCGGGAAACAGCAGCGCCGAGAAAGAACGAAAAGAACAAGGCCTTCGGCCCCGGTCGCTGTAGCGGTTATCGCTGGACTTGCTGCCCTCCGCACCGGGGAAGGCGCAAACAGAGGGGACCACAATCTCATGGTCAAGCAAGTATCAGCGGGGATAGCGGCCGCGATCACTGCTCTCATCCTTCTCGTGAACCGGAAAGTGGCACGAGCCGCGTGCTGCGCGACAATGGCGACGCTGGGGTTGCTCGCTGCGACGGCCATGCCGGCGCACGCGGCGACCTCGGAGTCGGACGCCTGGTGGAACGACGCGCCCGTTGCCAAGGCCTGGTTCAACAGCGGGAACTCCAACCCGTCCAAGGGGCCGAACTCGTTCACCGTCAAGGGTGAGTCGGAGGCGGATCACGCCGTGCTCTCCTACTGGATCGACGGCATCGAGCAGGACCAGGTGTTCGTGTGGGGCAGCGGCAACGAGCAGACGTTCAGCCTCGCGCCCAGCCCGACGACTGTGCACCAGCTCAGTTTCGTGGTGTGCGGCTGGGTCGGCGATAACCACTACTGCGACCACCTCGCGCACGACGACACCATTCGCTAGCCCGCAGGCAGCTGCGGGGCGCCAAACCCGCCAGGCCGACCGTAAAGGGTCACATCATCAGACGAACACGCCTGCGGTGTGTCCTCGCCACAGCATCGCCGCAGCCGTCCTCGGCGGACTGGCGACACCTGCCCCCCCTCCCGTTAGCTTTAGCACGAAGGCGACCTCGGGATTGATCTCCGAACCGCGACGCGTCCAATTCTACGCCAGGAACGAGCGCGGATCGCCCTACGCGCCCGTACTGGGCGGCACGGTTGAACACCTCATTGGATTAGCCAGCACGTTTACGGCGCGCCTAACGATCATGCTGCAAATGAGAAACCAGCTGATCCAGTCTTCAGAATCGAGGAACTCCAGTGAATATCCGCACGCTAGCTATCCGGCTCTCCGGCATCGGGGTAATCGGCGCGCTCCTCACCTTCACGGTGCCATCGGTGGCATTCGCATCAAGCAACGACGGCTCCTGCGACTGGGGAGAGGTTTGCCTTTACTACTACAACAGCTTCCAGGGCCCGATCGGGGACACGGTCAACAACTACACCAACTACGCGATCTACACCTTCCACAACAGTTCGCTCCCGCTCAATGACGACGTGGACTCCGTAAGGAACCTCGACCCGAACTTCGGTGTCACCCTCTACCAAAACGAAAGCTTCAACACAAATGTTGCCGGCTGGTCGCTCTGGATCCCGCCCAACGGAAGCGAAGCAACGCTAGGCGCCTACAACAACGAGGCAAGCTCCCACCACTGGGGCAACTGACCACTCGCGGCAACGTGAATCGGCCGGCGCATGCGAAAATCCAGAATAGGAACCATGGGTGCCGGACTGGTAATCCTGGCAGCCATCCTCACGGTCAGGTCACTTTCAGGCACCACAGGCAACGTCCCCGTCGCTTCGGATCGCGCCACGGTGTCACAAGTGGTCCCACCGCCACCCCTTCCCTCCATCCCGGCGATCGCGCCCGGGACCTACCTCACGATGCCCCTGGACCAGTACATCGCGACCCGCGGGCAACAGCAAATCTTCCTCCAGGCGTTCGCCAAGGTCCAAAGCGCCTGCATGGCCCGGTACGGCTGGAAGTTCCCCGTTCCCAGCTTCAGCCCTCCCGCTGCCCGCGACCACGGAACCCAGTTCGGCCGCTCACCAGCACAAGCCTCAATTTACGGCTACCACCCTGACCCCGCGGCACTGTCGCAGGGCGGCCAACCAGGCACGCAAGCCACTCACGACACCAGCCGAAGGAAAAGCCAACTGCCACTTCCCGCCGCCGAGCTGGCCGTGCTGAACGGATCCGGAGTCCGCGTGGCAGCCGGGAAGCCGGTTCCCGACGGCGGCTGCTCAGCCGAGACGTACCGCCATCTTGACCCTACCTATCAAACCGTCGGCCAGGCACCCGCCATCCAAGCCGAACTGGCGCAGCGCCTCGCCCGAACCGCCTTCCTCCTCGCTGAGGACGACGGACGGATGCAGTCGGCCGTACGCCGGTGGAGCGCGTGCATGCACAGCGCAGGCTACGCGTACCGCACTCCCCGGCAGGCCAGCCAAGACACCGCCTGGCGCACCCCCGCACCGAGCCCCGCCGAGATTGCCACGGCCACGGCCGATGAATCATGCCAGGCAAGGCAGAACCTGATCGGGACTCAGGCAGCGCTGGTCGCCGCTTATCAGCACGTACTCATCAGCCGCAATACCCGCGCCCTCACGGCGGCACGAGCCACGCTTGGCGCGACCCTGCTGGCTGCCCGCCAGGCCATCGACTCACAATCATGAGCTCCGAGAAATTACGGAAGTGGACCCCACCTATGAATCGCTATCGGATCATCGGCGCCATAAGCATCGGCTTCACGCTCGCCCTCACGGGACTGGCGACTTCGGTCTCGCCGGCGTCAGCGGACTCAAACGGTCACTGCTACGTCTACAAGGAGAGCCCTACCAGCGTCTGGGGGTGGTGTGATGGCACCGGCCCGCAGCGATACCAAATCCTTTCCCTCTGCCAGGACGGCGCAGAATACCCCAGCGTCGCCACGCCATGGTACGGCGATCGCAACGGAGCCTGGACCGGCTGCCCTTCCAGCGACCCCGTAGTCGGAGGCTTCGGAGTTCCGGTCAATTTCTCATAGCCTTGCTACTTCACGCAGGCTCGGGGCCGGTGCGGCGCGCCTGATGTGAAAAGTGCTCCTGAACTGGGGCGATAGGCGATTGGCAGCCTCAGGCATCTGGCCTCCCCTTCGCGCCGCCGCCAGGCATGGGCGCGTGGCTGCGCCGCCGCCCGGTAACCATGTGCGATAACCCCAAATCCCGTGCTGACCAGCTGCTAATCACATGCTAACGCTCAGCGCAAGACTTGTGACTACCGGGGGCGCGAAAAGGAAACAACAAAGGGAGCGCGCCCTTCATCGAAAGAAAAAGGGATTTCATGAAACAGTTTCTCGTCCGCCATCGGAGAAAGATCCTCGCTCGTCAGCGAGTCACTCAGGCCTGTCAACCCGGCGAACAAGGAGTATCGGCAATGAAACGCTTGACCCGCATTCTGATAATGACATTCGCTGCAGTGGCGCTGGTGCCCCCGCTCCAGTCTTCAGCAGCGCCGACCAGCCAGCCACTCACATTGGCCCAGGCTTTCGCAGAGCACGCCGTGAAAATCAGGGCGAGCGCCACGACCGCAACTGCAGCCGACTGCTATGCAGCAACAATTACATCCCAGGCGAACGGTCACCTGACGTCCGCCGAGCTGGGTTACGACCCCAGCGACTACCGCTACGGGATGCTCCGCGCCCGCGCCACGTCGGAGGGTCCCTGGGAGGAATTCTTCGTCTGCTTCAACGGGTCGCAGTCGACCATCCAGTCACTGGATACCGGCATGTACGTGTCTGCCGAGCTAGGTTACGACACCAGCGACTCCCGCTGGGGGATGCTCCGCGCCCGCGCCTCTTCCGCAGGCCCCTGGGAGCAGTACTCGTTTGCTACCTCGTGCAACGGCAACTGCCTCGTCATCAGATCTACCGCCAATAACCGGCTCGTGTCTGCGGAGTTGGGTTACGGCACTAGTGACTGGCGGTACGAGATGCTGCGCGCCCGCGCCACGTCGGAGGGCCCCTGGGAAGAATTCAACTGACCACGTCGCCGTCGGCGTCAATTCTCGCCATCTCTGATCCCCGCCCGGTGAAGTGACGGGTTCCCATGGGCATCTGGCGCGGGACCACGGCACCAGGGCGGCCATGAAAGCGCAAGGGTGATCGCGCTGGACACGACCACGATCGCGGCGCTACGCGAGCACCGGGCCCGCAGCAGGCCGAGCAGGACGCCGCCGGGTCCCGGTGGGTCCAGACCGGGTACGTGTTCACCACTCGCACCGGCAAGCCAGTCGCGCCGGACCGGATGACCCGCCTGTTTGCTAGCGGCCACGAGAAAAGGCTCTTCCGCGAATTCTGTGGTGTCGGTTACGCAGGGTGCAAGACCAGGCGCTTGCGGAGGAAGCCGAAGCTGGCGCGGCCGTACATCTGCCGTTTGACCGCTTTAACCTTGTTGACGACGCCCTCGACCTTGCCCGAGT
>JAICUO010000698.1 GCA_025935815.1 Streptosporangiaceae bacterium | reverse complement strand
GGGTTCGCCGGCCACTACAAGCTGCCGTTCACGCTGCTCAGCGACGAGGGCGGGCGGGTCCGCAAGAGCTACGGGGTCCCGGCGACCCTGGGCCTGCTGCCGGGTCGGGTCACCTACGTGATCGACCGCGCCGGCGTCGTCCGGCATGTCGTCAACTCCCAGGTCCACATCGGGCGGCACATCGACGCGGCCCTCACGGTGGTCAGGGAACTGCAGGCCGGGCACGCCTGAGCCGGCCGGCGGCCGGCCGATCGCGGCCCCGACGTTCACCGCCCCAACGAGACACCCCCAGCGGCGGGATTGCCAACGCGGATGAGCCTCCCCGGCAAGCGGGAATCCCGGATCGGGCCCGACGCTACCGCAGCCAGACTGGCGCGATACGGACCGGCCGTTATGGCACTCTTGATGCATGGCGGATGGCGACCCGGTCGTGACCGAATGGGACTTTTTCGTGTCCTACCAGCAGGCCGACCGCACATGGGCGGAGTGGATCGCCTGGCAGCTGGAGGAAGCGGGCCATTCGGTCCTGTTCCAGGGCTGGGACTTCGTTCCCGGCAGCAACTGGGTCCAGCTCATGCAGGACGGCGTGAGCCACAGCGCGCGCGTCATCGTCGTCTTGTCCCCCGCCTACTCCGGCTCGGTGTTCGGCGCCGCCGAGTGGCAGGCCATCTGGGTCCACGACCCGGGCGGCGCGGAACGACGCGTCATTCCCGTGCGGGTCGCGGAGTGCGAGCGACCCGGCCTGCTGGCCGGGATCGTCGGCATCGACTTGTTCGACGTGCCTGAGCCCGCGGCACTCCGGCGGCTGCAGGAGGCGATCCAGCGGGCCCGCGCCGGGCGGGCGAAGCCGCTGCGGCCACCGTCATTCCCGGCCGCCGCCGGGGCCGCCGGCACCGGGGGAACGCCAGGGCCGCGCCCGGCCGGATCAGCCCCGGGCGCCAGCCGTCCCCGGTTCCCTGGCCGCAAGTACCAGGTCGACGTCCGCGGCTCCCAGGGCGTCCACATCGGTGATAACAACACGCAGATCAATCGCTGGTGACTAAGGGATAGACGAGACCGGCGTTTGTCAGCTGATCCGGTACTCCCAGCCTTCCTGCCAGGCGAAGTCCTCCCGGGCGAGGTTCTCCAGCGCGGCGCCGTTGATGAAGTGGTCCAGGCCCCACCGGGTGGCGACGTGGCCGATCACCAGGACACGCCGCCCGTTCCAGCGTAGCGGCAGGTCGGCAAGGAAGCGGTGGACGCGGGTGATGGCCTGCCGCCAGCTTTCCCCGCCCGGGTAGGGCCGGTCCAGGTGCTCGACCCTGCCCGCGTGCAGCTCCGCTGCCGGCATGCCGTTGCGGGATCCGTAGTCGCACTCGCGCAGGCGCCAGTCATGCAGCACCGGGACCGCGGACTGCCCGAAGGCGATGGAAGCAGTCTGGGTCGCTCGGGCCAGGTCAGAGGTGAACACGGCGGTGATCCCGTCGTCCTCGCGGCGCCGCCCCAGCTGCCGGGCCTGTGCCTGGCCGTGGGCGGAAAGCTGTCCGGGCAGCCAGCCCGTGGCGCGCCCCTGCTCGTTGTCCACGGTCGTGGAATGAGTCTCGAACACCACCTCTATGGCCACCAGCCAACCTTACCGGGCATGCGACCCGACCCTGCTCAAGGATTCAGTAGGCTGCTTGCGTTTTTATTTCGCCGTGATTCTGAATTCTTCATCGTTGGCTGTGTGCTGAGATTTATCGTGAGCGCGTCCATGGCGAGGCGGGCCTCGGCGAGTGAGCGAGAGGGCCCCCGGTAACCGTCGCGGGCCACCTGCTCGCACCCGGCCCGGTGGGCGCCGACGCCGCCGACGTAGGGCGTGAAGGCGCGCGGTTCCGCTCAGGCGCCGGCGTCCTCCGGCCTCTGGCCAGAACCCCGGCGGCAGGGGAGCATGGAGCATGGCCATCAACACGATCTCGCCTCCACCGTAGGCCGAACCCAAAGGAGGGTTCAATGTCCCGACGCGACCTGATCGACCCGGCCTCGCGCGTGCCGCTGGACCAGCTGCAGCAGCTGCTCCCCGGCGGCTTCAACGCGATCCCGGACATCGTGGCCCGCCGGCAAGCCGCTGAGCAGCTGATGAAGGCCATTCCCATTCCGCCGAACCCGAACGTCATCCACGAGGACAGGACGGTCCCCGGCCCGCAGGGCGCGCCCGACATCGGCGTGCGGATCTACCGCCCGCGCATCACCGACGTCGGCGTGACGCTGCCCGGCGTCTACTTCATCCACGGCGGCGGGATGATCCTCGGCAACGTCGAGGCGGAGAACGCGACCGCGGAGATGATCTGCGACGAGGTCGGCGCGGTCGTGGTCTCGGTGGAGTACCGGCTGGCCCCCGAGCACCCGCACCCCGCCGCGTCTGAGGACTGCTACGCGGGACTGGCCTGGATGGCCCGCAACGCCGCCGCCCTCGGCTTCGACCCGGGACGGCTGGCCGTCTACGGCGGGAGCGCCGGCGGCGGCCTGACCATCGCCGTCACCCTGCTCGCCCGCGACCGGGGCTTTCCGGCGGTCGCCTTCCAGATGCCCATCTACCCGATGATCGACGACGCGAACGAGACGCCCTCCAGTCACGAGATCACCGACATCGGCATCTGGGACCGGGCCGGCAATATCGAGGCGTGGAAATGGTACCTGGGCGAGGGCAAGCCCGACCAGTACGCCGCCCCGGCCCGCGCGGAGGACCTGTCCGGCCTTCCGCCCGCCTTCATCGACGTCGGCACCGTCGACTTGTTCCGCGATGAGGACATCGCCTTCGCGATGCGGCTCATGCAAGCCGGCGTCCCCACCGAGCTGCACGTCAACCCGGGTGCCTACCACGCCTCCGAGGCACTGGCCCCGGACGCGCCGCTGTCGGTCCGTATCTGGGAGCGCCGCCTCGACGCCCTGCGCCGCGCGCTGGGCGGCGCGGGCTAGCGCCGCCGGAACAGTCCGCGCCGGGCCCGCGCGCCATCCTTCGGCGCGGGCCCGGCCTCGTCCGGCCCCGCCATCAGCTTCAGGAAGTCCCGCACGAGGGCGACCACCGCGCGATCCATGTCGGGCGTGGCCAGTGTCAGGTGGGCCATCGGTTCGATGATGGTGACCTCACGTCGCTCCTTGGCCTTGATCCCGTCCAGGAAGCGGTACCCGATGAGGGCGACCACGTCGGCGCGGATCGCCGGGTCCGCCCACGCGGCGGTGACCAGGGCGTACATGGCGGCATCGGTCGCCCAGTCCTCAACGCCGCGCGTGAGGTCGACCAGGACCGCCCGCCGGGTGGAGGCCGGCCACGGCTCGTCGGGCTTGTGGTGCAGCAGGCCAAGGCAGGCCCACGCCTGGGCCGTGCGCGGCCAGTAGCCGGGGTGCATGGCGTGGACGTCCCGCCATTCGGCGGTGCCGGGCGGGGGAGGCACGCGGGCCATCAGGCCGAGCAGGTCCCCGACGGCCAGCCCGGCGAGCGGAAGGGCGGCGTCGTACGCCGCGACCGGGTGCGCCGGCCAACTGCCGGCCGAGGCCGCGTGCAGCGCGGCGATCGCGGCGGGCGACGGGGCGGGCACCGCCGGCGTCGCGTCGACGCCCGAGTACGTCCACAGCCGGTGACGGACGCTGGCCAGCGGCACCCGGATGTCCGGGGCCGGGGCCGGCGGGCCGGCGGCGTAGCACAGCCCCGGCAGGGCCGCCCGGGCCGCGGCGACGGCGCTCGGCACTTCCAGCGCGGACAAGGTGAGCCGCACGGTCTCCTCGCGCATCGCGGCAAGGTCGCGGCCGCCGTCGATGACGCTGCGGAGCATGTTGGAGACCGCCTCGGTGGGCCAGGGGACCTGGCCTAGCCACGGGCGCCCCTGGCACACCTTGCCCAAGATGACGTCGGCGTAGTCGTGCCCTGGGTGCGCGCGCCACCAGTCCGCCAGCGCCACCAGGTGGGTGATGTC
>JAICUO010000685.1 GCA_025935815.1 Streptosporangiaceae bacterium | reverse complement strand
CTCGTGCCTGGCCAGGACCTCGGCCCCGAGCCGGTGCTGCGCATCGGCGACCGGTGCGTCATCGGCCGGGGCAGCCACATCGTCGCCCACGCGGACGTCAGCATCGGAGACGACGTGTGGACGGGGCCCTACGTGTACATCACCGACCAGAACCACGGGTACGCGGACCCGGACACCCCGATCGGGCGGCAACTGCCCGTCAACAAGCCGGTTGAGGTCGGCGCCGGATCGTGGCTCGGCGCGGGCGCGATCGTGCTGCCCGGCGCCCGGATCGGGCGCAACGTGGTAGTCGCGGCCGGCTCGGTGGTGCGCGGCGAGGTCCCCGACCACAGCGTTGTCGCGGGGGTACCGGCCCGTGTCGTCCGCTCGCGCACTCCGGAAGGATGGTCACGCGCTGCGACCATTGAGCGGGCGCTGATGCCCATTCACGAGGACACGCGCGAATCCCGCATATAGCCGGTTTTCGCTGTTCTGCCTGCGGCGCAGTGATAAACATGGTAGCTAGTTGTAGCTGGGAGGGTATAAGGGCACGCACGGAGCGGGAGCGAGGAATTGACCACGTTCACCCGAGGCAGTGCTTCTCAAGGCGGGGCGCCCCAGCGGCGGCACCCGGCCTCGGCCAGTGGGTCGACAAATAGCCAGTTCGGGAGCGGTGGCCCCATGGGCCGCGACCCCCGCGGCGGGGTACCCGCACGCGGTCCGGCCCGAGACGACACGACCCGAGGCGGCGCTATTCACGACAGCGCGATTCACGACAGCGACATGCGCGGCGAGCGCCCCGGCGATTACGGCCGGGGCGGGCAATACGACCGTCGCGATGGCCGCGACCGTTACGACCGGCAAGATCGTTCCGACCGGCCGGATCGCTATGACCGTGGCGGCCGCGACCGTCCCGATTACGGCCGGGACGACCACCGGGGGCGTGAGCGCCCGGCCGGCGACCGGCCGGGCCGCGATGACCCCGGCCGGGGCTACGAGGGCCGCCCTTCCGGGAACCGTCCCTCTTCCGGCCGGCCCCCCGCCAGCCGGCCCCCCGCCAGCCGGCCGCCCGCGAGCCGTCCCCCCGCGAACCGCCCGCCAGCCCGCCGGTCCGGCGAGGGCCGCCCCTTCGCGGACCGCCGCGATGCCGCGGGCCCGGTTGCCCAGCCCGCCACCCGCAAGGGCCGCAGCGCCCGGGTGCGCGGCATCGCCGTCCTGCTCGCGCTGATCGCGACGGCTAGCCTGGCCGTCACCGGCTACGCCGTCTCGCTCGCCGTGCTGAACCATGCCCACCTGGGCCGCGGGACCCACTCCAGCGCCGCGGGCAGCTATGTGGTCACCGGCATCGCGTCGTTCGTCAGCTCCAACGCGATCGTCTCGGCCCTCGACGGCGCTAACCCCGCCAAGCCCGCCACCACCCCGTCCGCCCCGCCGCCCGTCTCGCTGACGCTCACCGCCCGGGACAAGGCGAATTGCCCGGCGGCGGCGACCGCCTGCGTGGACCTCGCCGAGCACATCACCTGGCTCCAGGACAACGGCAAGGTCAGCTACGGCCCGGTGCAGATGGAGCCCGGTCCGCCCGGCACCGCGCACGCGACCCCCACGGGCACGTTCAACGTAGCCTGGAAGGCCGGCCCGACCTACATGAGCACGATCTACCACGAGCTGATCCCGTGGGCGGTCTTCTTCGCCCCGGGCGGCATCGCCTTCCACGAGGGCAGCCTCACCGTCGGCTCACACGGGTGCGTCCACCTGACCATGGACGCCGCGCACTACTACAACCAGCACCTGCCCGTCGGCGCCGAGGTCGTTGTCTTTTAGGGAAGCAGCCTTCCAGGGAAGCAGCCTGCTAACAATGCCCCTTCTAGCGAGACACGTGCACCCAGTGCCCTAGGTGCACCAGCGACTCCGGGACCAGCAGCCGCGCGCCGATCACCAGCGCCGCCAGCGCGACCACCCAGAACACCGCGATCCAGACCCCCGCGGGCGTCCTCGTCAGCCGGGCGAGCTGGTCGGCGTCGGAGGTGAGCGGCTGGCGCCGCCGCATCGCCTGCCGTCGCCCCTGCTGCATCTCGGTGAGCGGGCGGATCCCGCCGAACAGCAAGAACCACGCGGTCGCGTAGCCGAACGCGCTTTGCACCGCCGCCGACGCCAGGTAGCTGACCGCGAACAGCGCGCCCGCCGTGGCGAGCACCGCGAGCACCCCGTAGGCGTTGCGGATCGCCAGGAAGGTCGCCGCCAGCAGCGCCAGCAGCAGCCACAGCATCGCCGTCACGTGGTGCGCCGCCAGCAGCCACGCCGCCGCCAGGCCCAGCAGCGACGGCGCGATGTACCCGGCCGCCGCGGTGGCCACGATGCCGGGGCCGCTGTCCCGGCCGCGCGAGTAGGTCACCCCCGACGTGTCCGCGTGCAGCCGGATCCCGTCCAGCTTGCGCCCGGTGAGCAGCGAGACCACCGCATGCCCGCCCTCGTGCGCGATCGTGATGGCGTTGCGCGTGAGGTGCCACGCGGGCCGGCTGGCGATGACGAGCAAGGCCACGCCCGCGCAGGCCGCCACTTCCCAGCCCGGCGGGGCCGGCTGCGTCCCCCACACCCGGTCCCACAGTTCGCCAAGCACCGACAGCGCCGCCATGCCGCACAGGGTAGGCCTAGCCAGCACCTCCTAGTGCCATAAAAGGCACAGCTCATGATCTTTCTGTCCGTAACGCTCCCTCGCTCCGCGCTCATTGGCCCCCCTCTCACCAGGCGCTACGGTGAGCGGGTGAACGATGTGATCGCGGTGATCGGACAGGCCCTCATCGACCTGGTGGCCGCCCCCGACGGCACGGTGGCCGCCAAGCCCGGCGGCGGCCCCTACAACACCGCCCGGACGATCGGCCGCCTCGGCGGGCGGGCCAGCTTCCTGGGCCGGCTGTCAGACGACGCGTTCGGCCGGCTGCTGCGGGCGGGCCTCGCCGAATCGGGGGTGACCCTGGGCCTTCCCGGCCTGACTTGCGCGCCCACGACCCTCGCGATAGCGAGCATCAGCGTCGGCAGCGCTAGCCAGGGCAGCGCTGATGAAGGTAGTGCCGAGTACCGCTTTTACCTGGCCGGCACCTCGGCCGCCGACGTGGAGTACTCCGAGCTGGCCGCCGCCGCCCCCGACGGCGTCGCCGCCGTTTACGTCGGTGACCTCGCCCTGCTGATCGAGCCCTCCGGCGCCAGCATTGAGCGCCTGCTGCTGGCCGGCGCCTACGCCACCGGCGCCCCCCTGGTGTTGATCGACCCGAACTGCCGCCCGTCCGCCGTCCCCGACCGGGGCGCCTACCTGGCCCGGCTGGCCCGGCTCTTCGGGCGCGCCGACATCGTCAAGGCCAGCGCCGAGGACCTGGCCTACCTGTACCCGGGCCTGCCGCCCGCCGAGGCGGCCCGCGCGCTCCTGACCGCCGGCCCGGCCCTGGTGCTGGTGACCGACGGCCCGCGAGCGGCCCGCGCGTTCCTGGCCGGATCGCCGGACGGCCCCGCCCGCGAGGTCATCGCGGCCATCCCGCCGGTCACCGTGGTGGACACGATCGGCGCCGGCGACGCCTTCGGCGGCGCCTTCCTCACCTGGTGGACCCGCGAATCCCTGACCCGCGCCGACCTCGCCAACCCGGAGCTCGTCGCCCCCGCGTTGCACGCCGCCGCCGAGGTCGCCTCCCTCACCTGCACCCGCCCCGGCGCGGACCCGCCCCGCCTATCCGAGGTCCCCTGGCCCGAGCGCTAGCTAAGCCCGCCCGGTCCGCCGGCTACCGTTCCCGCGAGGCCTTCGGATTGCGGTTTGACCTCGCCCCTGGGGCCAGCCGCAGCCTGGTGGGGCCGGGCACCGGGCCCGGCTGAGGAGGACGCACGTGGCACTGCTGAGCAGCGGGGAGTTCGCCCGCGCCTCCGGGCTGTCGCGCAAGGCACTGCGCGTGTACGACGAGCTCGGGCTGCTGGCGCCCGTGCGGGTGGACCCGTACTCGGGATACCGGTTCTACGCGCCCGCGCAGCTGGAGCAGGCCCGGCTGGTGGCCTGGCTGCGCCGG
>JAICUO010000991.1 GCA_025935815.1 Streptosporangiaceae bacterium | reverse complement strand
TCAGACGCGTATGCCCCTGCGGGGCGCCAACGGGGATGAGAATCGTGCACGGCCGCCCGTAGAGCCCGCGTTCTCAGTGGTGCCGTGAGCCCGCAGGTCAGACTGGCGCCGGGGCCTCTTGGCACCAACGACTGTTGCTATGAGCACGAGTGTCAGATTCTCGACACGCAGAGGCCCCATGGGCGGTTCCCGTCGGATCGCACAGAAGGGACCTTCGACATGGACGTGCTCGTGGATCGGTGCGCGGGTCTGGACGTGCACAAGGACACCGTGATGGGGGCGGTGCGCAGACCCGCCGCGAACGGGGCCGGCAGGGAGCAGGAGGTGCGCCAGTACCGCACCTTCACCGCGGCGCTACGGGAGTTGCGCGGGTGGCTGGTCGCCGAGCAGGTGACGCAGGTGGCGATGGAAGCCACCGGGTCGTACTGGAAGCCGGTCTGGCACGTGCTGGAGGCCGAGCCGGGCTATGAGCTGCTGTTGTGCAACGCCCAGCACGTGAAGAACCTCCCGGGTCGCAAGACCGATGTCTCCGACGCCGCCTGGCTGGCCCAGCTACTGGAGTGCGGGCTGCTGCGCGGCAGCTTCGTGCCGACCCCGGTGATGGCGCGACTGCGGGATCTGACCCGCTACTCCAAGAAGCTCATCGAAGAGCGGGCGCGGGAGACGCAGCGGGTGCAGCGGGTGCTCGAGGACGCCGGGATCAAGCTGGACTCGGTGGTCTCCGACGTGCTGGGCAAGGCGGCCCGGCAGATGATCGAAGCGCTGATCGCCGGGGAGCGTGACCCGCACAGGCTGGCGGAGCTGGCGCTTACCCGGATGCGCCCGAAGATCCCCGAACTGCGGCTGGCGCTCGAGGGCGGGTTCAGCGACCACCACGCGCTGCTGTTGCGCACCCTGCTGCATCACATCGACCACCTGAGCGCCGCGATCGCCCGCCTCGACGCCCAGGTGGAGGCCGAAGCGGCCCCTTTCTCCGCGGCGATTGATCTGCTGTGCACGATCCCCGGGATCGGCCCTCGAACGGCCTGGGTGATCGTCGCTGAGATCGGCGCGGACATGACCCGCTTCCCTACCGCCGCGCACCTGGCCAGCTGGGCCGGCCTCTGCCCGGGTAACCACGAGTCCGCCGGCAAACGCCGCTCCGGCCGGGCCCGCAAGGGCGACGCGGCACTGCGCACCGCGCTGGTCGAGGCGGCCTGGGCCGCCACCCGGACCCGCAACACCTACCTCGGCGCCCAGTACCAGCGGTTCCGTCGCCGGTTCGGCAGCAAGGGCGAGGCCAAGGCAATCTTCGCCGTCGCCCACACCATGCTTGTCATCGTCTGGCACGTCCTGGCCCAGCAGCGGCCCTACACCGACCTCGGCGTCGACTACTTCACTCAGCGCACAGACACCGAAGCCCACGCCCGGCGACTCGCCCGGCAGATCGAGAAACTCGGCTACACCGTCACCTACCAACCGAGCGCCGCCTGACCTCCCGGAATCACACCGCGGTCGAGCCGCGGCGATGCCACCTGCCCGAGAACGTTGATTCTCGTGTCAGACGCGTATGCCCCTGCGGGGCGCCAACGGGGATGAGAATCGTGCACGGCCGCCCGTAGAGCCCGCGTTCTCAGTGGTGCCGTGAGCCCGCAGGTCAGACTGGCGCCGGGGCCTCTTGGCACCAACGACTGTTGCTAT
>JAICUO010000848.1 GCA_025935815.1 Streptosporangiaceae bacterium | reverse complement strand
TTCGGTGGCCGCGCCAACCGCGGTGGAGCCTGACTCCTCAATGACCTTCTGGTTCCGGCGCTGGATACTGCAATCGCGCAGGCCAGCGTCCCAGACGGTGCCCTGCGCGTCCGCGATCACCTGAACCTCGAGGTGCCGCAGGCCATCGAGCTTGCGCTCGATGAACACGGCGGAGTCACCGAACGCCGCCTCCGCCTCACGCTGAGCGGAGGTGAACGCCGCCGGCATCGCGCTGTCGGAGTCCGCCAGCCGGATGCCCCGGCCGCCACCTCCGCCGGCCGCCTTCACGAGCACTGGGTAGCCGACGATCCCCGCCGCGGTCCGCGCGCTCTGGATGTCATTGACCGGCCCCCCGCTCCACGGCACGACGGGTATCCCGAGGTGTTCGGCGAGCCGCTTCGCTCGCACCTTGTCGCCGAGTAGCCTGATGACATCGCTCGGCGGCCCGACGAACGTGATCCCTGCCTCCTCGCACCGCGCGGCGAAGTCCGCGGACTCCGCGACGAAGCCCCAGCCCGGCCAGACCGAGTCAGCGCGTGCCCGCGCGAGCGCGCCCATCAGGGCATCGATGTCCACGTAGGCAGCGTGCCGGCCGCCCCTGGAGTCAGTGATCATGGCCGGGCCGAGCGAGACGGCCTCGTCTGCCTGCCGGACGAACAGGGACGCCGCGTCGGGGTCGGTATACAGCGCGATCGTGGTTACCGGCTCGCCAAAGTCGTCGCCGAGCTCGCTCGCGGCGGCAAGGCACCGCATGGCCGGCTCGCCCCGGTTGGCGATGGCAAGCCGTCTGACGCCTGACATCTCGCCTCCCTTCCAGCCGCTGAAGGCTAAGGAGCACTCATCGCATCGCGGATCTGCTGCATTCCTGCGGGATGAACAGCAGCTGGATGCCCAGTTGGTCACTGCACATGCCCGATCAGGTCAGCCGGCATCACTTTCCTGCTCTCCATTCAATGGCCTGCCGAGAACGGCCGGGCAGAGTCATAAGTCCTTCATGAGCCGGGCCGATGACCGGCTACTTTTCGGTAACAAGACAGGTCGGCAATTAACAACTGACGTCACGTCCGGCCCGTAAGGTCGCTTGCTTCTCAATGAAGAGGCGGGGCCTGTATTAACGGCGGCAAATCTCGTCGCGGCACTTTCGCACCTGAACAGCGCCACCAGGGAGGTGGGGCTTGACGGCAATCACCATTTTCCGCTACCGCGTGTCTCCCTACCTTGCTCCCGCCGCAACCGGGGAGACGTGGCCGGACGGTTGCAGCCGGGCTCAGCCCGGACGGCAAGCCACGCGCATCCCCGTATAACCCGGCAGTTCCCGCCTCCGACCACGGACGCGGTCACCGGCCGGGCACCGGGACACCGTGAGCACGACGCCGCCAAGCGTCAGCCCGCCGACCCTCCCCGGGGCCTTGCGCGGGCCTTCGCAGCGCCTTCATACTCGGCGCGGGGACAGCCATCGCCGTTTGAATCTCAAGGAGGAGACATGCCGGACCGGATCCTGACCAGCCACGCGGGCAGCCTGCCCCGCCCCGAGGACCTCATCAGCCTTAACAGCCAGCGGGCGGAGGGCACGTTCAGCGACGAGGCGCAGTACCAGCGGAAGCTGAGCGAGGCCGTCAGCGACGTGGTCCGCAGGCAGCGCGACGTTGGAATCGATCTCCTCAATGACGGCGAGTACGGCCACTCCATGGGCGTGCGCTACGACTACGGGACCTGGTGGACCTATGTCTTCCCGCGCCTGTCGGGCCTGGAGCTGGCGAAACTGACGCTCCTTGACATCCCCCAGGCGGCGCCCAAGCCGGGAGCGGTCAAGCTCGGCAGCTTCGCCGACCGGCGCGACTGGAACGAGTTCCTCGACGCCTACTCCGACCCCCAGTCCGGGGCCGCTCTGCCGAACCCGCCGACCTTCGCCCCCGTCTGCCAGGGTCCCATCACCTTCATTGGCCAGGCGGACGTGCAGCGGGACATCGCCGACATGAAGGCCGCGATGGCGGCGGCGGGGGTGACCGAGGGGTACCTGAACTCAGTGGCCCCCGCGAGCTGCGCCCGGGTGGGCAACACGTACTACGCCGACGACGAGGAGCTGATGTACGCCTGCGCGGACGCGATGCGCGAGGAGTACCAGGCCATCATCGACTCCGGCCTGATCTTGCAGCTTGATGACCCCGCGATCGCCGAGAACTGGGACCAGATCAACCCCGCGCCGAGCGTCGAGGACTACCGGCGGTTCACCCGGGTCCGGGTGGACGCGCTGAACCACGCGATCCGCGGGCTGCCCGCCGAGCGGATCCGCTTCCACCTGTGCTGGGGAAGCTGGCACGGCCCGCACACCACCGACATCCCGATGGCCGACATCGTCGACCTGATGCTGGCGGTCAATGCCGGCGGGTACTCCTTCGAGGCGGCCAACGTGCGGCACGGCCACGAGTGGAAGGTCTGGCGGGACGTCAAGCTGCCCGAGGGCAAGGTCATCCTGCCCGGCATCGTCAGCCACTCCACCAACGTGGTCGAGCACCCGGAGCTGGTGGCCGACCGGATTTGCCAGTTCGCGGAGGTAGTCGGCCGGGAGAACGTCATCGCCTCGACCGACTGCGGCCTCGGCGGCCGGGTGCACCCGCAGATCGCCTGGGCGAAGCTGGACACCCTGGCGAAGGGCGCCGAGATCGCTACCCGGCGCCTATGGGGGTAGGCGGCCCGGCTAGCTGGCGCCCGATAGTGGCTCGCGGCGGGCCGCCGCCCAGGCGCGTGGCATCAGGGCAGCGTAGGATCACGACAATGGACTACGTGCTCGCGCAGGTCAACATCGGGCGCCTGCTCGCCCCGATCGACAGCCCCCCGATCGCCGGCTTCGTCGCCGCCCTAGACGCGGTGAACGCGGTCGCGGACGCCGCTCCCGGGTT
>JAICUO010000914.1 GCA_025935815.1 Streptosporangiaceae bacterium | reverse complement strand
CGACGATGGCCGCGGATAGCGCGCCCGCCCCGGCGGTCAGCGCGATGGTTCTTGCCTTGCGCATTGAATGAATCTCCCCTACTGCATGAAGAATGCGGCCTGCCGGTCGCAGAGGTCATGATGGCACCGCCTGCAGGCATTCTTAAGGATTCCCGGCAAGTTCTCAGCAAAAATCACGTCGGGTATCGCCGCTCACCGCAACGCGTCAATGCGGTGATCACACACTGCCATGTATTACAGTTGCCGTTTCCCGGCATGTGACTGCGCTGCAGCTCAGCGTGGCGAATGATTCCCGAGTGGGGTTACATATCGTCACCTCCTTTCGGTCGGCCGGGTTCAGGCGGCCATGGCGGCGAGGCGTGTGCTGTAGTGGTGCCAGCGGGCGCGGGCCTGGTGGCTGCGGCGCCAGGTGGACCAGCGGAGCTCGAAGGCGAGGCGGGCGGCGGTGATCAGGCCTGCTTTCCAGTCGCGGGAGAGGCGCTCGACCAGGCAGGCCTCGGCCGGCGACAGGGCGATCGGGGGGATGCCGGGCGGGCAGGGCTGCTGCGCGGTGACGGGAACTGGCGCGTCTCCGGTATAGAACTGCAGGTCAGCATCGGTCACGGTGGCTTGCTGCAGGGCGCGGCGGCTGGCCGGGGCGCCTTCCGGGGCCGGCGGGAGCGCGACGGCGCCAGACAGGGATGACTGGATGGCGATGGCCCTGAGCTGGGCGAGGGCGGTCAGGGCGGTGTGCCGGCAGAGGGCGTCCCAGGTCAGGGCCTGGGCCTGGTCCCAGCCGAAGGCGTCCTTTCCCGTCTTGAACGTGGTCTCGACCGGCCACCTGCGGGACGCGATGGTGAGGAAGTAGGTCAGGGTCGCGGGCCGGCCCTCCGCCGCGTGGCACAGGTAGAACGTGTACTGGTTCTTCTCCCGGTCCGGGAGGCGGCGGATCAGCAAGAGCTCCTCCGGGTCCTCCGTCGCGAGCAGCGCCCAGTCCGCCCAGCGGGGGCCCTTGGACCCGTTCCCGGCGGACCGCCTCTCGAACACTGCCTCATGGATAGCCTGGTCAGCGCGGGTGACCTTGTTCCTCGCGAAGGTGATCATGGTGTCGCAGGAGACGATGGCGACGTAGGACAGGCCGAGCGCCCGCAGCCCGGCCCGGAAGTCCCCGGACCGGCCGTAGACCTCGTCAGCGGCGGCCCACATGACCCGGAGCCCGCCCGCGACCAGGCGCTTCACCTGCTCAAGGGCCAGCTCCGGCTTGGTCGCGAACGCGAGGTCCCCGGGGATCCCGGCCTTCTTCCTGCGGGCGGGATCTTTGGCCCAGCAGTCCGGCATGTACACGTCGAAGTCGACCCAGGCCTGCCCGCACGCGGTGACCAGCGCGGTGAACACCCAGGTCACGCAGTTCTCGACCCGGCCGGTCACCCCGGCGTGCTGCGGCGAGGCGCACGCCGCCGACTTCCCCTTGCGCAGGTGGGCGGTCTCGTCGACCGCCAGGCCGGGGCCAATCTCGTCGCGCGGGTCATCGCGCAGCACCTGCCGCGCGAGCCGCGGCAGGGCCTCCCGGACCGGCTCCCACCGCCATTTCCGCCTGCTGAGCAGGGACTGGATCAGGTGCGGCCCCTCGTGCCCGGCCTTCCTCGCCAGCTCCCACGCGTTCGCCCTGGTCTCCCGCGACAGCCCCCGGACGTAGTCCATCGCGGTCGCGACGGTCCGCCGCTGCCGCATCACCCCAGCCAGCAGCCCGCTGACCAGCGCATCCGCCCGCTCCCCGCATTCTGCGGCATCCTCTATGCTGGCCATCACGGTCGTGGCCTCGTTGTCCTGGATTTCCACAAAGTCAAGGAAACGAGCCACGGCCGTCTCGCGTGTCACCGCCGCCAGCCTGTGTCCCGATCGTGACACCAGCCTCAGCTGCTACTCGCTGTAACTGCGAACGGCAGATGGCTCGTCACTGGAAAGGTGAGAGCCAGGCACTCACCGTGAATCAGCAACTGTAATAAATGGCAGACCGTTTACCGGGATTCGCGAACCTGTGACCCCTCCATGCCGCCAGCTAATCTGCTTGCTAATACGTACTCCTGCCGACAGCGGAGCGCCATGGCGGCGGTGAATGCGCAGGACGTGGCGGTAATAAACCTTCCGGTGGACTCCCAGACTTGTATAAGCGCAAAGCTCTTAAAACAATAGTGGATGGCGGGCCGCAGATGCGTGACGTACGTTAATTCCCAGTCTCCTGTCCGTAGCAATGTATCCGTGCCGTGTCAGGTACTGACCCCCGCTGGTCCGTGCCCGCAGGCCCGCGCCCGCCCGGCCCGGCGAGGGCGTGCGGCCAGGTGAAGGCAGGCGCGCGAGGAGGCCGGCGGTCGGCGAGAGCAGGCGCGCGAGGAGGCCGGCGCGGCGGGAAAGGCGCGAGGCCGGACGGTAATCAATT
>JAICUO010000371.1 GCA_025935815.1 Streptosporangiaceae bacterium | reverse complement strand
CTCGCCCGTCCCCGCCCCGCTGGCCGCCTTCGCCGCCGGCTGCACGCTGGCCAGCCAGCGCCGCCGCCCGGCTGACGCCTGGGACCTGCTGCGCGAGTTCGACGACCTCATCGAGCGGATGTGGGGCCCGAGGGCGTTCCGACCGTTCCCACCGCTGTGACCAGCCACTCAGCGACTGATAACAGCAAAAGACCTCTACGAGCATTCGATCCGCAACGATCCCGACCCAACGTCGGTGTCAAAGCCCAATCCCGGAAAAGGAGCCAGTCATGGGTAGTGGAATCTGGTCAACGAGCGTCTACGACGCGGCGAAGAAGCTGCGCGGCGGGGCGAGCGCGTTCGGTTACAGCGACTCCGGAGCGCGGACCGTGCACGCGGCCCTGGACCCGCTGGGAGTCACGGTGCGGGAATCCCGGGACTCCGACGAGCACCCGACGTCGCTCGCGATCGCGGTGCTGTTCGACGTCACCGGGTCGATGGGCGACGTTCCGAGGGTGCTGCAGACGAAGCTGCCGCAACTCCTCGGGCTGCTCATGCGGAAGGGATACGTGCGCGACCCGCAGATCATGTTCGGCGCGATCGGCGACGCGACCTGCGACCGGGCACCGCTGCAAGTCGGCCAGTTCGAGTCCGACAACCGGATGGACAGCGACCTGGAGCGCGTCTTGCTGGAAGGCGGCGGAGGCGGCCAGAAGCGGGAGTCCTATGAGCTGGCGCTGTACTTCATGGCCCGGCACACCGCCACCGACTGCTTCGAGGCGCGGGGCAAGCGCGGCTACCTGTTCATCATCGGCGACGAGATGGCCTACGACCGGGTCAAGCCGCGCGAGGTCTCCGCGGTCATCGGGGACACGCTGACCGAGCCGGTCCCGCTGCAGGCGATCGCCGCCGAGGTGACCCGCCGCTGGGACACCTACTACATCCTGCCCGAGGGCGCCTCCTACGTCGGCGACGACGAGGTGCTGTCGTTCTGGCGCAAGCTGCTCGGCCAGAACGTCATCGAGCTCGCCGACCTGGACGCCGTCTCGGAGACGATCGCGCTGACGATCGGCCTTGGCGAGGACACCGTCGACCTCGACACCGGCCTGGCCGACCTGGCCGACGTGGGCTCGGACGCCGCGCCCGTCGTGTCCCGGGCGCTGGCCGGCATCGGCGACCGCGGATCCCTGGTCGCCGGGGACGCCCCGGACTCCGGCGGCCCGCTCGACCGTCCCAGCGGCAACGTGCGGCTGTAACGAAGGGAACGTTCCCATGAGAGAGCACTCGATCGTCGTCGATCTCGGCTACGGGGACGCCGGGAAGGGCGGCATCGTGGACTGGCTCTGTCACCCGGGGGCGCGACCCCCCGTACCCCCCGGCGGCCGCTCCGCCGCCGGGGGACCGGTGCACACGGTGGCCCGGTTCAACGGCGGCGCGCAGGCCGCGCACAACGTCGTCACCCAAGGCGGCCGCCATCACACGTTCGCCCAGTTCGGGTCGGGCACGCTGAGCGGCCTGGGCACGCGGACGTTCCTGTCGCGCTTCATGCTGGTCGACCCGCTCGCCCTGGTTGGCGAGGCCGAGCATCTCGCCTGCGTGGGCGTCGCCGACCCGCTCGCCCTGGTGGCGATCGACCGCGAGGCGCTGCTGACGACGCCGTATCACCAGGCCGCCAACCGGGCCAGGGAGGCGGCTCGCGGCGCGGCCCGGCACGGCTCCTGCGGAATGGGAATCGGCGAGACCGCCGCGTACGCGCTCGCGCACCCCGCTGACGCGCCCCGCGTCGGCGACTGCCAGTCCCCGCGGACCCTGACCCGCAAGCTCGCCCTGCTCCGCGAGCGCGTGAGCGCGGACAACGCGGCAGGCAGCTCCGCCGCCAGCGACCAGTTGCCTCCTGCCGAGGACGTGACCGACGCCTACCGCGCCATCGCCGAGCGGGTGACGATCACGGGGGAGGGGCACCTCGCGCGGCTGCTGCACGGCCCCGGCCGCGTCGTCTTCGAGGGCGCCCAGGGCGTGCTGCTCGATGAGTGGCGCGGCTTCCACCCGTACACGACCTGGTCGACCACGACCTTCGACAACGCCGAGGAACTGCTCGCCGAGGCCGGGATGCCCGGCGAGGCGCTGCGGCTCGGCGTGACCCGCGCCTACTTGACCCGGCACGGCCCGGGCCCGTTCGTCACCGAGGACCCGACCCTGGAACTGCCCGAGCCGCACAACCAGACGGGCCGCTGGCAGGGCCCGGTCCGCCGCGGCCACCTGGACGCGGTCGCGCTGCGCTACGCGATCGAGGCCTGCGGCGGCGTCGACGCGATCGCGCTCACCCACCTCGACACCGTCGCCGCGCACGCCGGCCAGCTGCGAGTGTGCCGCGCCTACCGAGTCGGCCCGCAGGGCCTCACCGACTGCCTGGTGCCCGGGCCCGCGCGGGACCTGGACTACCAGCAGCGGCTCACCGGCATGCTGCTGACCGCCCGCCCGGTGTACGGCGATCCCGTGGACCCGCGCGACTGGCCGGACGTCGTCGCGCAGATTGCCCGCGTCCCGGTCGCGGTCCGCTCGCACGGCCCGTCGGCGGCCAGCAAGAAAGCAGCGGGCTTCCCGGTCTCACGTTCGCTGCGCCCGGCACGTTTACCTGCTGACGAGGGAATCACCTACATCGCAGGAGGCTGACCATGACCGCCACGCACACGGTGCTCGCCACCCGCCTGGGGGAGGTGACCGTCGTCCAGGACAACGGGGCGCTGACCGGGCTGTACTTCCCGAGGCACTGGCCCCGGCCCGACCGGTCGTCGTTCGGCTCGCGCGCCGCCGACGGGTTCGCGGAGGTGGCGGCCCAGCTCGATGACTACCTCGCCGGGGACCGGACCGCCTTCGACCTGCGGGTGCAGGCCAGTGGCAGCGAGTTCGACCGCCGGGTGTGGGACCTGATCCGCGCCATTCCCTACGGGCAGACGACCACCTATGGTGACCTCGCGCGCCACCTGGGACCCGGCACCGACCCGCGGGACGTCGGGGCGGCCGTCGGCCGCAACCCGCTGTGCGTCGTGATCCCCTGCCATCGGGTGATCGGAAGCACCGGCAAGCTCACCGGCTACGCGGGCGGCCTGGCCCGCAAGCGCGCCCTGCTCGACATCGAGGCGGGGATCTCCCCGCTTCCATCTTCGGAGTTGGCGGCTATCGGAGCCTGATATCAGCCGCGACGTCGTCGGTGGACCTGACCGGGGCGAAGGCTCCCCTGCGCATTGGATGACAAATCGCCTATAAAGTAAGGCTGGGGGCTGACGGGGGCCGTGCGGCCATCGCTAGACGTGAGTGAGGAGCTGCCGGGTGGCCGAGCTACCCTCGGAAATCGATACCTCCAGGCCGCACCCGGCTCGGATGTACGACTATTTCCTGGGCGGGAAGAACCACTTCGCCGCTGACCGCCAGACGGCCGAGACGGTCCTGGCGACCGCGCCGACCACCCGGATCACGGCGCGGGAGAACCGCGCCTTCCTCGGGCGCGCGGTCCGGTACCTGGTGGCGGAGGCGGGCATCCGGCAGTTCCTCGACATCGGGACCGGGCTGCCGACGGCGAACAACGTGCACGAGGTGGCGCAGGCGATCGACCCCGCGGCGCGCGTCGTGTACGCCGACAACGACCCGCTGGTGCTGGCGCACGCGCGGGCGCTGCTCACCTCCGCACCGCAGGGGCGCACCGCCTACATCCAGGCCGACCTGCGCGAGCCGGTGGCCATCTTGGAATCGGCGGCGGTGCGCGACGTGCTGGACCTCAGCCAGCCGGTCGCGCTGATCCTCGCCTGCGTCTTGCACTTCGTCCACGACGAGTTCAAGCCTGAGGCCGCGCTGGCGGCGCTGCTGGACCCGCTGCCGTCCGGCAGCTACCTGGCCGCCTCGCACGCGACCGGGGAGCACCTTCCCGTCCAGGGCGCCACGGCGCAGAATACCTACCGCTCCTCCGGGGTCCCGCTGCAGCTGCGTGACTCCGACGAGTTCGCCCACCTGGCGTTCCGGGGCCTGGAGCTCGTGCCGCCGGGGGTGGTGCTGGTATCGGAGTGGCGGCCGACAGCCCTCGGCCCCCGCCCCACGCCGGCCGAGGTCAACTGCTACGGCGGAGTGGCCAGAAAGCCTTAACTGCCCCAGCGCGCAATCGCCGCCGGCGCCCAGCAGGGTGTAGCTCATGCCGCGTCGTGGAAGACCAGCCCGAGCGTGTGCCGCTGGCCCGACCTGATCACCGATACCCCGTGCCGCACGGGCGCCGCCGACCAGCCCCGCGCGGACCGGACCGGCCGGTCGCGGGTGGTGAACACGTAGCCGTGGCAATGCGGCAGCAAGGTGGCGGTGCCGCGGGACTGGGCACGCGGCCGCTGCTCCATCAGCAGGAACTCTCCGCCCTCATGGTCGGCCCCGGGCTCGTTGAGGTTGATGACGACCTGGAGCGGGAAGACCAGGTCGCCGTACAGGTCGCGGTGCAGGGCATTCCAGTCCCCGGCCCGGTAGCGGAGCAGGATCGCGGTCGGCCGGACCTGCCCGGCGTCGTGGCACATCCGCAGCCACTCATCGAGGGTGTCCGGCCATGGGGCCGGGCGCCCGAGCTTGGCCCACCAGTCGCGCGCGATCGGCAGCAGCCGGGGGTAGAGCGCCTGCTTGAGCCGCTCGACCGGCTCCGGGTACGGGGTGGCGAAGTAGCGGTACTCGCCCTCCCCGAACCGGTGCCGGCTCATGTTGACGGTGGAGCGGAAGCGCCGGTCCTGGTCGTAGAGCCCGCGGATCTGCTCGGCTTCCGTGGGCGTGATCAGCGCGGGCAGCCGTGCCCCGCCGTACTCGTTGAGCTCGGCCGTGATGACCGCCCAGTCGCCGGAATCGACTCGAGCCTGCCACGGGTCAGGGTCAGTGGTCACGCGCGTGCTCATGCTGCCTCCAGGCGTAGCAGGGTCGCCTTCGCGCCGGGGCCGCCGACGTAGCCGCCGATCGTCCCGTCGGCGCGCAGTACCCGGTGGCACGGCACGACGACCGGCAACGGGTTGGTAGCGCAGGCCGTTCCGACTGCCCGGACCGCCTTCGGGTTGCCGACGAGCTCGGCGACCTGGCCGTAGGTGAGGGTCTGCCCGTACCCGATCTGCGGCAGGTGCCGCTGCACCAGCTGCCGGAACCCCCGGGACAGCGACAGGTCCAGCGGGAGGTCGAAGACCTGGCGGTGCCCGCTGAAGTACTCGCCGAGCTCGCGCGCCGCCGCGTCCAGCCGGCGCGGGGCGCGCAGCACGCGGGGGCTGACCAGCTGCGAGAGCGCGTCCAGCACCCGGTCGTGATCCTCGATGTCGTAGGCCACGCGGATCAGGCCCTTCGGCGTGGCCGCCAGCAGCAGCGCCCCGACCGGGGAGTCAACGGTGGTGTAGGCGATATCGAGTAGTCCCTCGGCCTCGGCGGCCAGCCCCAGCTTGTCCCGCAGCCTGGCCAGCGTGTCGGCATCGGCGGGGGATGCGAAGTAGTCGGGGGAGACGGAGTTAGGGGACACAGTCATGCCGGCGCTCCCTTCAGCGCTGCGCCTGGGTAGTTCTTCCGCAGGTTCTTGATGCCATCGGCCGCGGCCCTGCGCGCCGCGTCAGTCGTGCCGCCGATGATCCGCGCGATCTCCGCGTACGGCAGGCCGGCGACGTAGTGATAGGCCACCGCCTGCCGCTGCCGGTCCGGTAGCGACCGGACGGCCTGCCACAGGTCGGCGTCACCGGCGCCCGGCACGCCGAGCCCGGTCGGGGCGTCGGGGACCGCCTCGACCGGCGCGGGCTGCCGGCTGCGCGCCCGCAGCACGTCGATTGCCTTGCGGTGCGCGATCGTCACCAGCCACGCCTCGGCATTGGCGTCATCCGGAAGCCCCGGGTACGCGCGCATGGCGGCCAGGAAGGTCTCCGACCACGCGTCCTGCGCGTCGTGGACGCCGAGCAGGACCCGGCACACCCGCAGCACGGTCCCGCCGTGCTGCTCCACGACCTTCTCGAACGGTTGCTTCACGCTCACGGTCATGGGGATGCCGCAACCCTCATCTTCACGTCCTTCCGCGCGACGACGTCTTCCTGCCCTGAAGACGCGCGCGCGCACCCGAACGTGAGATCACCCGCCCCCGACTGTAACGCGATCATCCCACCAACTCGACCGCCCGCCTTCGCGGTAGTGTCGAGGCATGCCAGACACCGTTGTCTACACCGCGGAGGCGGTCTCCAGCGGAGATGGCCGCAACGGCCATGTGACCTCATCGGATGGCCGGATAGACCTGGACCTGGCGTTCCCGCCGGAGATGGGCGGGACCGGGGCCGGCAGTAACCCGGAACAGCTGTTCGCGGCCGGGTACGCGGCGTGCTTCCACAGCGCGCTACGGCTGATTGCCCACCGGCAGCACTCAGAGCTCGGCGACTCAACGGTGACGGCGCAGGTCGGCCTCGGCCCCGAGGGGGAGGCGTTCGGCCTGGTCGTCACGCTGGTCATCCACGTGCCCGGCATGGAGCGGGAGAAGGTCCGCGGGTTCGTCGACGCGGCCGATCAGGTCTGCCCGTACTCCCGCGCCACCCGCGGCAACATCAGCGTCGAACTGCGCGTCCTGTAGCAGGCACCACCGGCCGCCGGGAGTCGTGGACGTGGCGCTCGTGGTCTTCAGCCGCACCCCGTTACCGGACCGGGCGATAGCGGTGGACGCCCTGTTCGCCGCGCGTCAGGCCCCTAGCAGGCTGCCAACATCCTGACCATAGCTAGCCAGCCATTGACCCCAGCTCACGATGGTGCCCAGCTCTCCCGCCATGAACTGCCACGGGCCGGTGTAGGTGTTCACACTGAAGTGATTGTTCTGGCCTTGCATGATGTGCTGTTCGACGACGGTGGCCTGGTACGGGCTCCACGACGGGAACGTCCCATACTGGGAGAATAGCCCGTTGAACCCGCAGCCGATGGCGGCGGTGCAGGACGCCCCTGCCGTCGCCGGGTCGAAATTGAACGTATTGTCGGTTACCAGCACGTTCTGCGTCTTCCACCGGCAGTCGTCGTAGTAGGGCTCGTTGGCGATATTGGCCGCGTTGCACGTGTCGAGCGTCGCGACCGTGGGGTTGACCAGGGTGCAGTCGCCGCTGCTGGTGTTGGCCGGGGAGCCGCAGAAGCGGTTGGCGCTCTCCCACAAGACCACGCCACTCCAGTTGTCCTGGAAAGCATTGTCCGCGATCAGGAACGTGAGGTTGAACCGGCTATTCACCCGCGGATCGGCGCCGGATTCGGAGATGTAGACCGCCGCGGTCGGGAAGCCGGGATCCGTGGAGCCCTCGCCGATCCCGTTGCGGACGAAGGTATTGTCCAGGATCTCCGCGTTATAGCTGATCTCGTAAACGATGCCGTACGCGTAATTGTCGGCGATGTAGTTACCGCTGATCAGGAAGCCGCGGTTGTTGGTGTCGGCCCACAGGCCGACGCTGTGGTTGCCGGTCACCCAGTTGCCGGTGACGTCGGCGGTGTTGACGTCCCAGAACTTCCCGCCGCCACTGCAGCCGCACCCGGGGTGCTTCGCCTCGAAGTCGAAGGTGTCATTACCGGTTATCTCGTTGCCGGTGAGCACTAGGTCGACCGGCCCCGAGGGCGAGTACGCGTTGAACCCGTACTGCTCGTTGTCCTTCAGGCAGTCCGCGAGCAGCGTGTCATGGCTGCCCAGCATGACGCCGGCGCCGGCGTTGTTCGTGATGGTCGAGTGGTCGATCGTCCACGAGGTCGCCGAGTCGTGGTTCACGACGCCCTGGTCCTGGTTG
>JAICUO010000008.1 GCA_025935815.1 Streptosporangiaceae bacterium | reverse complement strand
GGGAGTGTCACCTGCGGTGACACTCCCTGGGGCGCGTTAACTGTCCTGAGTTCCCCTGCGTGGTGGTGCCTATGGCGCGGGGAATGGCGTCATGTCTTGCTGGCAGATGGTGCCGGCTGGGGGCAGGGCGCCGGTCTGCAGGTAGCTGAGCTCGTAGTTGGCGGCGCAGGTGCTGGGGTTGGCGATCTCGGTGTGCCCGTATCCGCGGACGGTGAGCAGGCGCGCGCGGGCGAGGTCGTGTGCCATCGCCACGTCGTCCTGGTAAGGCACCTGAGTGTCGCCGGTGATGCCGACCACGAGGATCGGGTTGGCGGTCCGGCGGTTCCACGGACCGGTGTACCGGTCCCTGGCGCCGTTGCCGGGCCACTGGGCGCAGGTCTCGCTGCCCCACGTCTGAGCCAGCCCGAACCCGCCCGAGCGGGCATAGGCCAGCCTGGCACTGGATGCGTAGGCGCTCAGGTTCCGCGGGTTCGGGCTGTCGGAGCACACCACGGCCCATGCCTGCTCGGCGCCGGTGTAAAGGGGTGCGGTGTCCGGCGTGGCCGGGATGCGGGAGGCGGCCGGGGCGGCCGGGGCGGCCGGGGCCGCGGCCGAAGCTGCCCACAGCTGCTGCAGCTGGACGGCGCCCTGCTGCCAGGCAGAGACATCGCCCAGGTCTGCCACCGCGAACGCGCCGGCGTAGCTGAACGTTTGCGGCGGGCTGCCGGCCGTGACGGGATGCGCGGTCAGGCGGCGCAGCAGCGTGCTCCACTTGGCGCGGGTCGCCGCCGGGGTGCCCGCGGAGAACGCGCACGCGGCCGTGGTCGCCTGGCCGCACAGGTTCAAGAAGGCGGTCAGGCCGGCCGCGTTCGCCCTATCTTGACCCAGGCGCAGCGTGAAAGGCAGGTCTCCGTCCGGGGTGGTCCAGGCGACCGGGTCGAGGCTGGCGTCCAGGATCATCCGGCCGACCCTGGCCGGGAACAGGTTGGCGTAGACGGCGCCGAGCCCGGTGCCGTAGGAGACGCCCACGTAGTTCAGCACCGGGTCGCCGACCGCCGCCCGCAGCAGGTCCATGTCCCGGGCCACGTCGGCGCTGGTGTCATGGTCAAGCAGGCTGCCGTTGGCCTTGCCGCACCGGGCGTCGAACCTGGCCCATGTCCGCACCCACGCCGCGTCCTGCCTCGCGCCGACGGGGAACAGCGGCAGCCCGGACAAGAACGCCTGCTCCGCCGCGGCATCGGGGAAGCAGCGCACCGCGGTGCTGAAGCCGAAGCCCCGCGGGTCGAAGAAGACGATGTCGAAGCGCTCCCGCATCACGGCGGGAAGGCTCGGGTAAAAGCCCGCGATGCCCTCGATCTGCTCGGCGGGGCCGCCGCCGTTGATGAACAGCGACCCCAGGCGCCGGGCGGGCTCGGTAGCCAGGTGCCTGGCCACCGCGATGCTGACCTTCGCGCCGCCGGGGTGCCGGTAATCCAGTGGCAGCCGGGCCGTCGCGCACTGGAAGCCGCCATCGCAGGCTTTCCAGGTCAGCACCGGGACCTGGGCAGCGGCCGTCGGCGCGGTGCCCGCCTGCCGCACGGCGCCCTGCGCGGCGCTGGCGTCCGTGGCCCCGGCGGCGAAGGCTGCGACCAGCCCCGCCGCAACGGCCACGGCAACCGCCCGCAGGGCGCGGCCGTGGTTCTTCATCGATCCCAAGGGGATTCGTTCCTTTCCAGCGGCCCCGGAGGGGGGTCACCTATGCCGGAATGGCGGTGCTCTCGGGTGGCGAGGGCCATCAGGGGTTCGTCCCCTCACGCAGATCACGCTACGAAACCCGGTGCCAGCGAGGGAATGCGGTAAACACACGACTCAGCCGGGAGGCTATCCCCCAGGCTCTCCTGGGGGTTAGCCCCCGAACGCCTGGTCGGCGCGCGCTCGCTGGATCTCTGCCCCGGAGGCAGTCGCCCTTCTAACGGGCCTCGGCTTGAACGCGCGCCGTCGGCCGGGCGCCTCGAATTTCACCCGCGATTTCGCGGGCGGCACCCGAGAACCGTTCGTCAGGCCCACGAATTTACCCACGAATGCCAGGGGAGACCGCAGTGAAGTTCTCGAAGGTGAAGTGCGCAACGATAACGCGCTCAACGGCACTCAGGTCGATCAGTTCACCTGTCAGAACAGCGGTGACATCACCGCCGCCGACACCCAGCTGTGGCGGCTGAGGAATGCCAACGCCAACGGAACCTACCAGGTGATGCAGCCGTGGAGCGCGCTGCGGGCCGGCGCCAGCATGTGCCTCGACATCTTCAACGGCGACGATGACAACGGGACCAAGGACGAGCAGTGGACCTGCAACGGCGGGGGCAACCAGGAGTTCATCGGCTTCCCCGGCAGCCTCTCCTGACCGGCGAGCGGGCCGGGCGTCACCCGTTACGACCACCGGCGTGACCGCCAGCCCGGACGGGATGCCGGCGATCCGAGACGGTAGCTAGCAATTTCTTTCCAGAATTTGGTATCATGTTACGATTCCAAGCTGGAATCTTGTTAGTAACCACGCGCGGGTCCTGCCGCGTATCGCGGCGGCATGGAACATAGCAGGAGGCGTGTCAGATGTGAAAGACGTATGGATCTCGAATGATGAAGGTACTGAAATTGTCCGCGCCCGGGACATCGTGAGCGCGAGCCTGGACTACGACGGGAACGTGACGGTGCGGATGGCTGGCGGTGCCGGCGCGGCCGTGATGGTCGCCGGGCGCCGGGCGAATCATGACGAGCACCGGCCTGACGACTTTCACCGTCAGCTGATCCGCATGGTCGCCGAGCTGTCCGACGCAGCCGGAGCCTTCCTGGTGCGCGCGGTATACCAGGAGGCGAACGGCTGGCTGTGGACTAGCGAGTCGTTGTAGCGGCGGTTCCCTCTCCCGAGGTATGCGGACGCATTTCGGTTTCTCGTCCATCGGCAACTCGCTTAAGCGGAGCCGGTGCCGGCTTTTTTTGGCTTGATCTCTGCGGTGTGTGATAATGGGAGCAGGACTGGGGCATTCCGAACGCTGGCGGTCAAGCCAGCGCCGTCTGCGGTCCGGGTAGCCCGGCGCGCCGCGCGCCGAGGGTTTGGGGGGCCGGCATGTTCGGCTTCAAGATCATCACTCAGTTCGAGCTGGGCATCGTCTTCCGCTGGGGCAGGGTACTGCCCGGGGTCCGTGCGCCTGGGCTGACCTGGGTCAACCCGTTCACTGACCGGCTTCGGAAGGTGAACATGCAGATGGTCGTGGCGGCCGTCCCTGCCCAGGAGGCGATCACCCGGGACAACGTCACGCTCAAGGTGGACGCGGTCGTCTACTACCGGGTCGTCGACCCAGTCAAGGCGATCATCAACGTGCGGGATTACGCCTACGCGGTGGCCCAGGTGGCCCAGACGTCCTTGCGGTCGGTGATCGGCCAGAGCGACATGGACCAGTTGCTGTCTGAGCGGGATAAGGTCAACGCGCACCTCAAGGATGTCATCGACGCGCCCACCGAGCAGCCGTGGGGGATCAGGGTGGAACGGGTCGAGGTCAAGGACGTCTCGCTGCCGGAGTCGATGAAGCGGTCGATGTCACGGCAGGCCGAGGCCGAGCGGGAGCGCCGGGCGCGCATCATCACCGCCGATGGGGAGTACCAGGCATCCAAGAAACTGGCCCAGGCCGCCGCCGTGCTGGCAGCTGACCCCGCCGCCTTGCAATTGCGGCTGCTGCAGACCGTCGTCGAGGTCGCCGCGGAGAAGAACAGCACCCTGGTCATGCCCGTTCCCGTGGAGCTACTGCGCTTCTTCGACCGCACCGACCAGCACGCCGGCGAGCGGCGGCCCGTGGGCGCCGGCATCAAGGACGCGGACGGCCCGCCGCCCGCGGTTGAACTGCCCCCGGCTGACGGGCCCGCACTGGCGATGCTGGCGGGCACTCCGGCTGGCACGAGGGAGGCCGCGCCCCTGAACGCCGCACCGAAGGCACCAGTCATCGCCTGAACGCAATCGCTTGTTCTCGCTGTAGCCCGGCGGCGGGGATCATGCGCTGGGAATGCGCGATACCTCCGCCGACGGCGCCGCGATCAGTTCTTCGAGTTGCCGGATAACAGCCGCAGGCGGGATCGGCAGTGGCCGGGCGAGCACGCTCAGCAGCGAGTCGACGGACTGCTCGACGGTGAACCGCGCGGCGGCGTCGTGCCGGGCGCCCAGGGTGAGCGGCCCGCTGTCCGCGGCCTCGCGGATGCCCCAGGCGAGCGCTTCGGCGTTGTCGGGGGTGACGAGCACTATCCCGCCGCAGTCAGTCTCGGGCAGGCCGCCGTCGTCGGAGGCGACCACCCGGCAGCCCGAGTGCTGGGCCTCGACCGAGACGATGCCGAAGGTCTCGTGCCAGTATTGGCTGTTAGATGGCATCACCACGATGTCGTGGCGGGCCATCAGGGCCGCCATCCTGGCCGGCGTCTTGCAGCTGGCCACCACGGAGATCCCGGGGTGCGCGCCGAGCAGCCGCTCGATGATCTTTCCCTGCGGCTTGTCCGCGCCCGCGGTCGTCACGGTGAACGTGAGTCCCGGGTCCTGCTCGATGATGTCGATGTGCAGCGTCTCCAGCAGGGTGTAAATGCCTTTCTCGGGGCTCAGCCTGCCCGCGAACAGGACGCGGGTCTGGCCGGCCTCGCGGCCCGGCCGGGGCTGGGCGGCGAAGCCCGGCTCGGCGAACGGGTACACGACGCTGATCGTCGCGACGTCCACGTCCAGGTACCCCGACCACAACGCGGCGGCGTACCGGCTGGTCGCGATGAGGGCGAGTTCCCGGGACCCCGCGACGGCGAACGCCCGCTGGGCTTCGCGGATGGGCGGCGGATTGTGCAGGATGAGGAATCCCGGGTGCCTGGTCGGCACGGCATGCGGCTCGTTAACGAAGATGACGGTGCTGGCGAGCTCGCTGACCTCGGCCAGCGTCGGCAGCGACACGAACGGGATGCCGGCGAAGCCGTCCCTGCCATCGCTGGCGCCCAGGCCGACGGTCACCACCTGCGCCGCTATGCCGCGCCGGGTCAGCTCCCTGACCTGGCCGACGGTGTAGTTCTCAGATCCGCCGGTGCCAGCGGGCAGCGGGTTCCCCGGAGACCAGATGAACGAAATCAATTGTGCTACCCGCGTTTCTTCGTGGCCGGGGGACCGGGAGGTGTAGCGGATACAGGCGGCGAAGCCCGCATCAGGCTGATCTGCGCGAGGCTCCGGAGATCAGATTCCGGGCTGGACCTCGACGGTGGTCGCGCCCATGCGCGCTCTCTCATGAGTGACCCGGGAACTCTGCGGCCTTCGGCTGCCCGTCCCGGCGGCTGCCCTGAGACTACGCTAGTAATGGAAAACCAGCAATTTATTTCCAGAATGCGATAACCAGAGACTCACGTGTTCACACGGGACCCGCTAGGGCTCCACCGCCACTAGGAGAACCCGGTCCGCGGGCGCCTAGCGGACGGCGTCCGCGCCCTTTCGCGCCAGGCGGACGGCTACTGCCCGGTGGTTCATTTACCTGGAGGGCTGGCTGTGGACGGCACTACAGCGGGCCTGAGATCTGCCTGAAGGCCGCGGAATAGGGTGGCAAGGCCCGAGTTGAAGCGCTGGTCGCGGTCGTTGGCCCAGGCGTGTGTGCCGTAGGCGGCCAGGGCGGGGAAGCGGCTGGCGGGCAGCGAGCGGAGGAACGCGTGCAGTTCTTGCCTGGTCGCGGCATCGCGGAGGCGCTGCTCGCTCGGCGACGTGGGATCGCCGAGGGCAAAGCCGACGGTGTAGTCATACACGAGGCGGAACGCCAGGGCCGCCCGGCGGCCGGGCAGTCCGGCCACGCTCAGCGGCGCGAGGAATGCCTCGGCAACCGCCAGTGATGCGGGGCTGACGGGATCGCGGGCCTTGAGCAGGGCGGCGATGCCGGGACGGTTCTCCAAGACCGCCCGCAGCCGGCCCGCGAGGGTACCGACCTGTACGGCCCAGGGCGCGCTGGGGTCTGTCCGGCAGTTGACCTCGGCGAGCACGGCGTCGAGGACGAGGTCGTAAAGCTGTTCCTTGCCGCGGACATGGCGATACAACGCGCCGGGTACCACGCCGAGGCGGGCGGCAATGGCCCGCATGCTGAGGGCCTGCGCGCCCTCGGCGCTGATGACCGCGAGGGCTTCGGCTACGACGCGCTCGCGGGTGAGCAGCCGGCGACTGCTTTCCCCGTCGTCCGGGGGGTTGAACCACAGCGAGCGCGAGGCCGCGTCTCCCGCCTGCCGTCCTGCCATGCTCGTCTCCTTGCCGACGGAGTTGACCGTGAAACCCCGTTCACAATATAGTGAACATTGTCTCTGGGAAATGAACGACGTTCACTGAATGGATTTTTTCGGGTTCCGGCCAGCCGAAAGAGCGGCTTCGCGCTCGGGGGAATGACCCCCCTGCCGCCGTGGAGCCCGAAGGGCACTGACGGCAGGAGCCGGCCTGACAACGGGCTGGTCCCGAAGGCAGGCAGCCGCGCGAAAAGCGCTCCGGCATGGGACCGCGAAAGGCACAAGCACATGGTGAACAGCGCCAGCGCCGGAAGTCGGCGCTACCTGCCTTCAAGTCCCTTCAAGCCCCCGCCTGAGGCCCCTCCGGTCGAGCGGTACGCACTGCACGATCTGGTGACCCACGACAAGTACGGCCTCGGCCGGGTCATCCTTGTCGAAGGCGAGACCTCCGTGGTCGTCGACTTCGCTCCGCGGAAGGTGCGGATCGTGGCGCCGTTCGCCCGGATGATCAAGCTCTGACCAGAGCTAGCGACGCAACCTTCGTCAGCCTGTGCGACGCCCTCGACTTCGTTGCGGCCCCAGCCCGGCGCCCGCCTGATCGACGTGCTCCATCGCGGGTGCTAGCCCAAGCGGGGTTGCCGCCGTTGGTGTGTCGTGGTAGCGGCAGTGCACGCGGTGGTGTTAGATGGGAGCGGTTGTAGTCAAATCTCGTTCTCGTGTCACAGCGCCTGCGGATTCTGACGGCGGTGCCTGCATTCCAGATCCCTCAGGGGGAGGGACAGGCGGCCGCGCAGCCCCGGATGCACGCTCGTGGATCCTGATGATCGTTCCGGGAGGAAACCCAATGGCTCAGGGAACAGTGAAATGGTTCAACGCGGACAAGGGCTATGGCTTTATCGCGCCCGACGACGCTACGCCGGATGTATTCGTCCATCACTCGGCGATCGAGGCCGACGGATACCGCAGCCTGCAGGAGAACCAGCGCGTCGAGTACTCCACGGTCCGTGGTGACAAGGGGCCGCAGGCCGAGCACGTCCGTCCGCTCTGAGGTCGCAGGCAGCGCCCGCGGCGCGGCCTGGCCGCACGCTGGTCCGGGGAGCCCAACGGGCGCTGCGAAGATCATGCCGAGGGCCGGCGACCGCCAGACGCGCACGGTTTGCGCGCGTCTGGCGGCCCGTCAGAGGACGGCGCCGCGTGGAGCTACCTCAAGGGTGGCGATGCCCCGGCCGTAGAGCACTATAAGCCTGCCGCCGTGCCGGCAGCGCAGAATGCCGTTCTGTTCCCCGAGGGTGGAGATGACATGGTCCACGATCTCCTCCGGCGCGCCTCCTTCCGCTTCGTAGGTGACGTCTAGGTGCTCGCCGCCAATGAGGCGCACGCGCAGCACGATCTCTGCCATGGCCATGCACGCACCCTAAACCCCTGTTGGTTGCCCGCCAAGGAGGGGCGGCACTAAAGGCCGGGGGCGCCGCTTGCTGGCCGGGGCGGTCGCAGCGGGACCGGCCATCCCTGCAGCCGGGAACTAGCAATGTTTTTCCGGAAAAGCAATGTGGTAGTTTCCGCGCATGCCGACCTGGGGCTTCCTGACCAACCATGCTCTGGTACTGCTGTGCATCGCCCGCGATCCGGGCGTGCGGCTGCGTGATATCGCCGCGTCCGTCGGCATCACCGAGCGCAGCGCATTCGGGATCGTCAGCGACCTCGCCGGGGCCGGGTACATCGTCAAGGAGAAGGGCGGCCGCCGGAACCGCTACCGCGTTGAGACCCAGCACCCGCTCCCGGAGTCGGCCGACGGGCGTCTCGCCATCGGCGACCTGCTCGCGCTCCTGGGGGGCCAGGATGCCGGAACCGCTGGTACCGGGCCGGAGCCGGGGTGAAGCGCCCTCGGCGGTCAACGTCGTGCGGGCACCGGCCCGGCGTTGCTCGCCGCCACCGGTTTGGCCAGCTCACTGCCGACGGCGGCGAGGTGGCCAAGCGCCTGGGCATAAGACGCGAGGAGGCTGGTCTCCGTGTACGACACGTCCCGGGCGGCGCAGAACGCGGCTACCAGCGGCTGTGCCCGGCGCAGGTTCGGCCGTGGCATGGACGGGAAGAGATGGTGCTCGATCTGGTAGTTCAGGCCGCCGAGGGCGAAGTCGGTCAGCCAGTCACCGCGGACGTTGCGTGCCGTCAGGACCTGTCGCCGCAGGAAGTCGGTCTTGTCGGATGCCGTGAGGACCGGCATGCCCTTGTGGTTGGGCGCGAAGGAACAGCCCAGGTAGAAGCCGAGCAAGCCCTGCTGCACGAGGATGAACGTCACCGCCTTGACCGGCGACAGCACCAGGAACACCACGCCGAGATAGGCGGCGAAGTGCGCGCCGAGCAGCGTCGCCTCCCAGGCCCGGTGTCGGCAGTGGGGTCCTGTCACCGTGCGGATGCTTGACGCGTGCAGGCTGACCGCCTCGAGGAACAGCATCGGGACGAGCAGGTAGGCCTGGTAGCGGAATATCAGCCGCTGAGCACCTCGCCCGGCCCGCGCCCTGGCGCCGGAGAAGGCCAGCACGCTGATCATGATGTCGGGGTCGGCGCCCTCGGTGTTCGGGTGGGCATGATGCCGCCGGTGCTTGCCGGCCCACCAGTCGTAGCTGATCCCGGTGGCGAGGTTGCCGCACGCGAGGCCGAGGACGGTGTTGGGCAGCCGGGTACGGAAGACCTGCCGGTGCCCGGCGTCGTGGCCGAGGAAGCCGATCTGGGCGAAGACCATCGCGAGGAACACCGCGTCGCCCAGCTGCCACCACGAGTTTCCGATGGCGGCGAACGCCGCCCAGCCGAGTGCGAGTGCCGCCGCGGTGAGCGTGATCTTCCAGGCGTAATACCCCGGCCGGCGGTCGAGCAGGCCCGACTGCCGAACCTGCCTGGTCAAGGCGGCGTAGTCACTGCCACGAGGGGCGGCGGGCTCAGGTGTCATTGCGGCTCCTCGGTGTCGGGCATGGCCGTGCTGATCGGGAGCCGCCAGGGACAGCGACGGCGAGTGCGGCGCGGCACCGAAGTCACCGTAATCGGGAGGCCGGCAGGATCGCAGAAGCTGCCAGGCGTGCCGCATTCCGTGGCGCCGGTGCGCGTTTCCAGGCCAGTGTAACCCGCGCGCTTCAGTAGTAAGTCACCGGATTCTGGAAAACAATTGCTAGTTTTCTCCTGCTGGCATACACTGGCGTACTGAATGTCAGTCACTGGCGGCGGTCGCTTTCCGGGCTTCTGGCGGGTTCAGCGCCCGGCGACGTCAGCGGGACGCCGCCGCTCATGACGTGCCCGACGGCGCATCGCGGCTGACTCGCCCGCCGGACTTCCCATGCGACTCTCCAGGGGACCGGAGAGCGCCATCATCTGATCGGAAGGCACTGTGACCCACCCTGTGGCCGAGGACATCAGCCGCGCGACCCTTACCGTGGTGACTACCCCCGACGGGGGCGCCACCGTCGTTGCCCTCCGGGGCGACCTGGACATTGCGTCCGTGCCTGCTGTGCGCGAACGGCTGTTGAGCCTGCTCCGCCCGGGTGCCAGTCGGCTCGTCATCGACATGTCCGCGGTCCGGTACGCGGACGCCAGCGGCCTCGTGGCCCTGGTGAGCACGCGGCGCCGCGCCGTCTTGCTGGGCGGCACGTTGCACCTGGCGGCGGTGCAGCCCGAGGTGGCCAGGGCGCTGACCGTCACCGGGCTCAGCGGGCACCTCGCGACCTACCCCACGGTCCAGGCCGCCGTAGCCGGCCGCAGACCGGGCGCTGGCCCGGCCCGGCCCGGGACCGGCCAGGAGGTTACCCCCGCGCGCGCTCTCCCCGCCCTGGCGCAGGCCGAGTTCGGCGCTGGGAGCGGCCAGCTGCGCGCGGCAGTCGCCGATATCCTCGACAATGCCGACGCCTGGCGTGACGCGGACCCGCGCCGCCGGTTCTCCCCGGCCCTGCGCGCCCTGGCGCAGGCCTACGCGAGTAACAGCCACGCGGCACTGGTCCAGGCGGCACGGTCCCTGCTGTTCGTTCTCGGCCGGGAGCCGCTCACCTACTCGCCCGGCGTCGCCGCGACCGCTGGCCGTCTTCGGCGGCTGTTCCCCACCGGGCCGCGGCTGGCCATTGGCTAGCCAAACCCCTGAAGCGCCAGGTCACGTTGACAGTGGCCCGGCGTGGCCAATCACACTCAGGCGCGGCCGTCCCGGCGCGCCAGTCGTGCGCCGCTGATGAGCGAGCTGGTTTCCACGGACGTGGCGGCCTTCGAAATCGCGGCACCCTACTCCGGAGGTTCTCTCTTTGTCTGCTCTGCCCGCCGAACGCCTGTCGGCTCCGCGCGGAAGGCGTCCCCGCACCAGGCTCGCCGCCGCCGCTCCGCACGTTAGCTCTTCCCCCGCCCCGCACGCCGCCTCCTTTGCCGGGGCGGGCGTTCCGGAGCCGCTCGTGGCCGCGCTCGCGGCGGCGGGCATCACCACGCCGTTTCCCATCCAGGCCGCCACGCTGCCAGATGCCCTGGCCGGCCGGGACATCCTCGGCCGGGGGCAGACCGGATCGGGTAAGACCCTCGGCTTCGCCATCCCGCTGGCCGCGCGGCTAGCCGGCGGTTACACAAGCGCCTGCCGCCCGCGCGGCCTGGTGCTCGTGCCGACCAGGGAGCTCGCCAGCCAGGTCCACGCCGTCCTCGCCCCGCTCGCCGAATCGGCCGGGCTGAGCGTGGCGACGATCTACGGCGGGGTGCCCCAAAGGCCACAGGTGGCCAGGCTGCGTGACCGCGCCGATATCGTCGTCGCGTGCCCCGGCAGGCTGGCCGACCTCATCGAGCAGGGCCACTGCCACCTGGGCGACGTGGAGATAAGCGTGCTCGACGAGGCGGACCACATGGCCGACCTCGGCTTCCTGCCCGTCGTGCGGCGCCTCCTTGACATGACCCCGCCCGACGGCCAGCGGATGCTGTTCTCGGCGACCCTCGACGCCGCCGCCGACGTGCTGGCGAGGCGCTTCATGACCCGCCCGGCACACCACGACGTCGGCCTGGCGGAGGCACCGCCCGCCATGATCCACCACCTGCTGACCATCACCCCGGCCGACCGGGTCGGCGTGGTCACCGCCCTCGCGGGCGGCAGCGGCCGCACGCTCGTCTTCGCCCGGACCAGGCACGCCGCCCACCGCCTCGCCCGCCAGCTGACCTCGGGCGGCGTCCCGGCGGCCGAACTGCACGGGGACCTGTCACAGGGCGCACGCGAGCGGAATCTGGCCGCCTTCACGGGCGGCGGCGCCCGGGTCATCGTCGCGACTGACATCGCGGCCCGCGGCATCCACGTGGACGGCATCGACCTCGTCATTCACGCTGACCCGCCGGCCGAGCACAAGGCGTACCTGCACCGCTCAGGGCGGACCGCCCGGGCCGGCGCGGCCGGGACGGTGATCACCCTCCAGGCTCCGGCCCAGGCGGCCGACGTTCGCGCGCTGATGCGGAAGGCGGGCGTCGTTCCGCTGACCGCCGCCGTCACTCCCGGGTCGCCGCTGCTGCGCTCGATCGCCGGCGAGCCCGCTGCCCCCGTCACGCTGCCCCCCGACCGCCCGGCAGCCATCATGGCCGCTCCGGCGACCGGCCGCGGCGCGGCAGCGCTGTCCGCGGGCTTCCGCGGCCGGCGCGGCCGCTGATCCACCGGCATACTGGTTCGCGGGGGGCTGTCGCTAGCATCCGCCGGGTGCTTGCCCGAACAGCCCGGCCTGGTAGGCGAGCACGACCGCCTGGACCCGGTCTCGCAGGCCGAGTTTCTGCAGGATGTGCGTGACGTGCGTCTTCACGGTCGTCTCGCCGATGAACAGCGTGCGGCTGATCTCCGCGTTGGACAGGCCGGTGGCGATCAGCCGGAGGATCTCCAGCTCCCGCTCGGTGAGGTCACTGAGTTCCTTCGGCGGGACGGGGCGCGGGATGCGGGTGAACTGCCTGATCACGCGCTTGGTGATGGCGGGGGACAGCAGCGCGTTGCCAGCGGCGACGGTGCGGACCGCGCTGATGAGCTGCTCGGGCGGATCGTCTTTCAGCACGAACCCGCTGGCGCCCGCGCACAGCGCCTCGTAGACGTACTCGTCGAGGCCGAAGGTGGTGAGGATCAGGACCCGCGCGGCGTCGTTGGCCGCGAGGATGCGCCGGGTCGCCTCGAGGCCGTCAAGCTCGGGCATCCTGATGTCCATCAAGATCACCGCCGGGTCCGTCCGCGCGGCCTTCGCGACGGCCTCGATCCCGTTGCTCGCCTCCGCCACGACCTCGATGTCCTGCTCGCCCGCGAGCAGCATCCGGAAGCCCGCGCGGACCATTGACTGGTCGTCGGCGACCAGGACGCGAATGGTCACCGCGGCTGCCCGCTCAGCGACAGCCGCACCCGGAGCACAAAGCCCCCGCCCTCAGGCGTGCCCGTGGTCATCTCGCCCGCATACAGCCGGACCCCTCGACCGCCACGGCCGCGATCAAGGCCCCGAGCGCGTACCCGCGCGCCAGCGATCGTAGGCGTTCCACGACACGAATCTAGATCCCCGGCCCCGCACCCGCCTCCTACCTAGGTAGGAGGCGGGGTCATCGGGGCGCTAGAAGACGGCCACCTCGGCTCCGATCGGCAGGTGGTCATGGTAGTAGTGCGCGTTAGCCAGGGTGAGGTGGATGCAGCCGTGAGACGACGAGGTGAGGCTGCCGGCGTGGAAGGCGATCCCGCCCTGCGCGAAGAACACGGCATACGGAATCGGCACCCCGAAGCTGGTGCTGATGTAGTGCGCCCCCGCCTTCCACGCGACGTGGAAGGTCCCGCGCGGCGTCGGGTCGGCGGGCGCGCCCGGCTCCATGCGCACGGGCCCGTAGGTAATCCGGCCCTGGGACTGCAGCCAGGTGATGTGGTCAGCCAGGTCGGCGCACGCGGACGCCGAGGGCGGGCACGCCCGGCGAATGCCGGGGTCCAGCGCGATGCCGTCGCCGGAGCGGGCCGGTGACCGGGGTGCCGCGGACGGGCGCGCCGTCCAGGCGAGGGCCGCCGGGTCCCCGCCGCCCGGCCGGTTAGCTTGTGCCGCCGTGCGGGCGGGGTCGCTGGCCTTGGACACCAGGGGCGCTACCAGCCAGGTGGCGGCCACGATCACCGCGGTTGCGGGGGCGGCCATGAGGGTGAGCCAGAGCGCGGCGCGCCGACGGTCGTGCCGGTCAGGCGTTCGCGCGCGCCTGCCGGGGCGGTTGCCGATCATGCGGGTCCCCTAAGGTCGTAGTCGTCTGGGGCAAAGCTCGCTTGCTGCCCCATGTACGAGCCGGCCGCCCGCATGCGTTGCCTGACGAACCCCGGCCGGTGTTCCCCAGCAGGCCGGGCCGGCCACGTCGACGCCCGCGTGTCCCGGTGACGCCTTGAAGTCGCAGTAGGCCGCGCGGGACTGCTGCTAGCGTGCAGTCGTGAGGTCGTCATTACATGCTGGTCATTCACGGAATCTGGGCGTACGGCGCGCCGCACGTGTGGGCGGAGGACCCAGCGTTGCCTGCGCAGGCACCCGCGCGCGCCGGCCGGCCCTCCAGGGCGCCCCGCTCGCACCCGTTCGCCGTCCCGCCCGGCCGCCTGGCGGACGCGCTGGCCGAGGCAGGCACGGGGGACCTGGCCCGCAAGGCAGTAGACGACGAGCTCACCATGCACCTGCCGTCGCTGCCCAACGCTCCCCTCGCGTCTGCGGAGCTGATCCGCCACCCGCTGGGGACGAGCGGTCCGGACGCCAGGCCCCCGGGCCGGCCGGCCCTGGCACCCTGGCGCGTACCCGTGCTGACGTTCGAACCCGCGACCGCAGCGTCAGTACTGGCCACGCTGGGTGACCGGCCGCCCGGCGGGCTGACCGTGAGCGGGTCGATCGGCAACTGGGCGGCCGTCGCGCGGTTCGCCGCCGACCTGGTCACGCGGGGGAGCGTCCTGCCGGCGCTGGCCGAAGAGGCCGGCGGCTACGCCGCCCGGTGGCGCCCGGTGCTGTCGGCCGCCGATGCCCAGCGCGCCCGCGAGCTCGCCGCCGCGATGCCGCCCGCCTGCCGGGCGGCCGAGGGGGCCGCCGAGGGAACCGCGCCCGGTCCGCTGCTGGCCGGCGTGCTCGACGCCCTAGTGGACGCGTCAGCGCGCGCCCGCCTGCCAGCTGGCCTCCTGCCCGCGCGCCGAGGTCGTCGTCCAGCCCGCATTCCGCTCGCGGAACGGACCGTGGCTTCGCTGACCGCCCCGGATCCCGCGGTGGAGGTGGCGACCCCGCAGGACGAGCTCGAGGCCCGCGAACTGACCGCCGCGTTCGCCGGCTGGCGGGCGAGTGCCTCGCTTCCGGGCGGCCCCGTGCGTACCTGCTTCCGCCTGGTGGAACCAAGCGCACCCGGTTCACCCGCGTGGCGCGTCGAGTTCGCGCTGCAGTCGGCCGAGGACCCGAGCCTGGTGCTATCCGCCGCCGACGTGTGGGACGGAGCCGGATACGGCTGGATCACGGGCGAATCTCATCCAGAAGAGGCGCTGCTGGCCGGCCTCGGCACGGCTGCCCGCCTGTTCCCCGCCCTCGACGGCGCGCTCCGCGACGCGGTACCGGCCCAGGTCACGCTGGACACGGCAGGCGCGCTTGAGTTCTTGCGCGACACCGGCCCGCTGCTATCCGGCGCCGGATTCGGCGTGCTCCTGCCCGACTGGGCGCGCAAGGCACGCCTTGGCCTCAAGCTGACCACCAGGTCGTCGTCTGGCGGGTCGTCGGCCTCGGCCAGGCCGGGCCAGTTCGGACTGCAGGACCTCGTGGACTTCCGGTATGAGCTGGCCATCGGCGACGACGTGCTCTCAGCGGAAGAGTTCGCTGAGCTCGCGGAGCTGAAGGTTCCGCTCGTCCGCATCAGAGGTCAATGGGTCGAGCTCGACGACCGGCGCCTGAAGGCGGCTCTGGAGTTCCTTGAGCGCCAGCAGTCCGGCACGATGGCCGCGGCCGAGGTCCTCGACGCGGTGATCGGCGCCGGCGGCCACCTTGCCG
This sequence comes from Streptosporangiaceae bacterium, assembly GCA_025935815.1. Taxonomy (GTDB): domain Bacteria; phylum Actinomycetota; class Actinomycetes; order Streptosporangiales; family Streptosporangiaceae; genus Trebonia. The sequence goes on along the minus strand of JAICUO010000008.1, from coordinate 17,733 downwards.
AGCTGCCGCTGGCCGCCGTCGATGCCGACGGGTGGCTTGGCGACCTCCTGTCCGGCCAGGCCGACCGGCGCCTGCTGGCGATGGACACCCCTGAGGGTTTCCACGGCACGCTGCGCCCGTACCAGCGTCGCGGCCTGTCGTGGCTGTCCTTCCTCGGTCGGCTCGGCCTGGGCGCGGTCCTCGCTGACGACATGGGGCTCGGCAAGACCGTCCAGTTGCTGTCGCTCCTGTGGGCCGAGCATCAGGAGCGGGACTCAGCCGCACCCGCTCCGGATGCCGGGGCCGACCCGACCCTGCTGGTGTGCCCGATGTCGCTGACGGGGAACTGGCAACGGGAGGCGGAGCGGTTCACGCCCGGCCTGACGGTGCTTGTCCACCATGGGGCCGACCGGCTGGCGGGCGCGCCGCTGTCGGCCGCGCTGGCCGCCGCTGACCTGGTGATCACGACTTACCAGACGGCCGCGAGGGACCTGGCGGCGTTGTCCCAGGTGCGCTGGGCGCGGGTGGTCTGCGACGAGGCGCAGGCGATCAAGAATCACCTGAGCCAGCAAGCGAAGGCCGTCCGGGCGCTCCCGGCCAGGTCGCGGATCGCGCTGACCGGGACCCCGGTGGAGAACCAGCTGTCCGAGCTGTGGTCGATCATGGAGTTCGCCAACCCCGGCCTGCTCGGGTCCGGGAAGGCCTTCCGCGAGCGGTACGCCGTGCCGATCGAGCGACACTCCTGCGATGAGGCAGCGCGGGAGCTGCGCCGGGTCACTCAGCCTTTCGTGCTGCGCCGCCTGAAGACCGACAAGTCGATCATCTCCGACCTGCCGGAGAAGCAGGAGATGAAGGTCTGGTGCAACCTTACCCAGGAGCAGGCCAGCCTCTACGCCGCCACCGTCAGCGACATGCTGTCGCGGATCGATGACGCGTCGGACGACATCACCCGGCGCGGCCTGGTGCTCGCCACGATGGCGAAGCTCAAGCAAGTCTGCAACCACCCGGCTCACCTGCTCGGCGACGGTTCCCGGCTCACCGGGCGGTCCGGCAAGCTGGCCCGGCTCGAGGAGCTGAGCGAGGAGATCGTCGCCGACGGCGACAAGGCGCTGTGCTTCACGCAGTACGCCGAGTTCGGCCGGATGCTGCAGCCGTACCTGGCCACGCGGACCGGGTGCCCGGTGCTCTTCCTGCACGGCGGCACGTCCCGCAAGCAACGAGACGCCATGGTCGCCCGATTCCAGGAATCGGACGAGCCGGTGCTGTTCTTGCTGTCGCTGAAGGCGGGGGGCACCGGGCTGAACCTGACCGCGGCGAACCACGTCATCCACATCGACCGCTGGTGGAACCCGGCCGTGGAGGACCAGGCCACTGACCGGGCATTCCGCATCGGCCAGCGCCGAGACGTCCAGGTCCGCAAGTTCGTCTGCGTCGGCACCCTGGAGGAGCGGATTGACGCCATGATCGAGCAGAAGAAGGCGCTCGCCGAGCAGATCGTCGGCACCGGCGAGAACTGGCTGACCGAGTTGTCCACTGCCGCCTTGCGAGAGGTCCTCGCGCTTTCCCCCGATGCGGTCTCCGCATGAGCCCGCGCTACGTGCCCTGGCCTGACTACTCGCCTGGCGGGCCGATCGCCGTCGAGGGCGGGATCAAGGCCAAGAGCAAGCGCGGCGCGATCGGCGCGCAATGGTGGTCGCGCCGGTTCATCGGCGTGCTTGAGTCCTGGGGCATGAGCGGTCGGCTGCAACGAGGCCGCAGCTACGCGCGGCGTGGTCAGGTCCTGGAGTTTGAGCTAACCACGGGCAAGGTCACCGCGCGCGTGCAGGGCTCGCGCCCCCAGCCCTACAAGGTCGCGATCACCGTCCTTCCGCTGACCGTCGCGCAATGGCGGCAAGTGGAGTCCCGCCTTGCCGCCCAGGCGCTGTTCCGCGCCCGGCTGCTGGCCGGCGAGATGCCCGCCGAGATCGAGCAGGTCTTCGCCGACGCTGGCACGCCGTTGTTCCCCCGGTCGGCCAGGGACCTGGACATGCGCTGCAACTGCCCGGACTGGGAAGTCCCCTGCAAGCACCTGGCCGCGGTCTGCTATGTGCTCGCCGAGGCATTTGACGCCGACCCGTTCGCGATGCTCGCCTGGCGCGGCAAGTCCCGCGAGACCCTGCTCACCGCCCTGCGTGGCCAGGTCGCGGGCACATCCGCCGGTCGTGGACCGTCCGTCGCGCGGCCCGGCGCTACGGCCGGCAGCCCGGCCCTGGCGGCCTTGGCGGACGTGACCGCGCCACCGCTGGCGGAGTCCCTCGCCGACTTCTGGTCACCAGGCGTAAGCCAGGCCCGGCTGCGCGCGCTGCCACCGAGTCCCCTGACCCCGCCTGACCTGCTGCTCCGCCTCGGCGACCCGCCCCCGATCGAGGTTCGCGGCCAGTCATTGCGGGACATCCTCGCGCCCGCGTACGCGAGGTTTCCCGAGGCTGAACGACAACAACCGGGTGAGTGAGCACCGGGCTCCCCGCTGGTCAGGGGCAGTTCGGCCGTGGATGCCGTCGAGACGGTGCCCGGTCAGGCGGACTCGGTGGGCAGGCCGGCGCCCGTCCAGTCTTCGATGCCCTCCCGGTACTTGCGGACGTTGGCGTACCCGAGGGCGGTGAGCCGGTCGGCGACCTGCCCGCTGTTGGGGCAGGAGGGGCCGGTGCAGTAGGTGACGATCAGGGCGTCCTTGTCGGGCAAGACGGTGGCGGCCCGGGCGTCGACCTCGCCGGGGGCCAGCGCGACGGCGCCGGGCAGGTGCTGCTTGGCGTAGTAGTCCCCGCCGAGCGCGTCCACGACGGTGGCGCTGCCCGCGTCGATGGCGGCCTGTAGTTCCTCGCGGGAGATGAGAGCGGTCATGGCGTAGCCTCCGAAAGATCTGGACTATAGTCCACTTGTGGTCATGAAAGACAGTACTGGACCGCAGTCCGGTTATGCAACCCCGCTGGAACTCCACCGCGCCCCGCCGCCCAGGGAGCGGGCGGACGCGGCCCGCAACCGCGCGGCCGTGCTGGAGGCCGCCGCCCGGCTGTTCGCCGAGCACGGCGTCGCCGCGGTCTCGATGGACCAGGTGGCGGCGGCGGCCGGGGTCGGCAAGGGAACGATCTTCCGCCGGTTCGGGGATAAGTCCGGGCTCGCCAACGCCCTGCTCGATGCCCGCGAGCACGCGCTCCAGGAGGCGATCTTGCACGGGCCGCCGCCGCTTGGCCCGGGCGCGGACCCGCCCGCCCGGCTGGCCGCCTTCGCCGGGGCCTACCTGGACTACCTGCTAGAGCACCTGGACCTGGTGCGCATGTCGGAGACCGCCGCGCCGGGCGCCCGCTACCGGATCGGGGCGTACCACTTCTGGCACCAGCACGCCACGATCTTGCTGGCCGGCGCGCCCGACCCCCGCTACGCCGCCCACGCCCTGCTCGCCGCGCTCGCCGCCGAGCACGTGACCGCCGTCTTGCCCGAGCTTGGCGAGGAACGGCTCCGCGAGGGAATCACCCGCCTCGCCCGCTCGCAGTACCCGTCCGCCGCGAGCTGACGGCGGCCCCCGTAGGCAGCGGCCCCCGTAGGCAGCGGCCGCGCAGCGGGCGGTAATGCGTGATTGCCATATGCTTCGCGTGAGTGACGGCAAAGGAGTTAACGGTCAAAACGCTGCCGCCAGCAAGCATGAATAACCGGCGTCTCGCCGCCATCGTGACCGCGGCCGTACTGGTCCTCGGGGGCGGGGGCTTCGCGCTGGTGTCGGCATCGCCGGCGCCGGGGCGCCCGGACCCGGGCGGAGCCGGGAAAACGACGGGCGGCGCCGGAGCCACCGGGAGCGTCCGCGGTGGCGCCCCGGGAGCCGCGGGCCGCGGCACCTGGGTGGCCTCCTGGGCGGCCAGTCCCATGAGCGGAACCACTTCCGTCGGCACGATCCCGGGCCTTTCCCGCCAGACGGTGCGAAATATCATCTACCCGAGCGTGGGCGGTACCTCGCTGCGCGTGCGGCTAACCAACGCCTTCGGGGCGGCGCCCCTCACGGCCGGCGACGTGAGCGTTGGCGTGGTGCTCAGCGGGGCGCGACTGGTGCCCGGGAGCACTCACGCGCTGACCTTCGGCGGGAAGGCGTCGGTGACGATCCCGGCCGGCGGCCAGGCGCTGAGCGATCCGCTCGCCATGCCGGTGCGGCCGCTGGCGGAACTGGCCATCAGCTTGTACCTGCCGGATCGCACCGGCCCGCCGACCAACCACGCGGCCGCGATGCAGGCCAACTACATCGCCGCGGGCGATCACGCCGGCGACCCGGCCGCGACCGCCTACACGACCACCACTGCCCGGTGGCTGTTCGTCGGCGAACTGGACGTGCACTCCGTGACCGCGGACGGCACGATCGTCGCCTTCGGCGACTCGATCACCGATGGCATCCATTCCACCGCGGGGGCCAACGACCGCTGGCCCAACTTCCTCGCGCGCCGGCTGGCACGGCTGCTCGGCGACCGGGCACCGGGCGTCGTGGACGAGGGGATCGGCGGCAACCGCGTGCTGCAAGCCTCCCGGTGCTTCGGGGCCAGCGCGAAGGCGCGCTTCCAGCAGGATGCCCTGTCCTTGCCGGGGGTCAAGACGGTGATCGTGCTGGAGGGCATCAACGACATCGGCTTCGTCGGGTCGCCGGACGGCAGCGGCTGCCTGGCGCCCAGCCCGCCCGTCACCGCGGCGCAGCTTGAGGCCGGGTACCAGGCGCTGGTCACGATGGCCCACGCCCGCGGCGTCAAGATCTACCTCGGGACGCTGACGCCCTTCCTCGGCAGGCGCATCACCGCCGCGGTCCGTCACCGCGAGGCCCTGCGCGAGGCGGTCAACAACTGGATCCGCGCCAGCGGCGCCTTCGACGGGGTGATCGACTTCGCGCGCGCCCTCCAAGACCCCCGTGACCCCACCTACCTCAGGGGCGCCTACAACTCCGGCGACCACCTGCACCCCAATGACCTCGGCTATGAAGCGATGGCCAACGCCGTCCCGCCGGCCGTCGCGCTGTAGCGGCGGCGGGCGGCCGCCCTGCGGGTCCCGTAATCGGAACGTTGCTGATAGTCGACGCTTGCGCCGGCCTGTCCGCTTATCATCAGGCTTATGTGGCCGAGGGGTTGCGTTCGCTGGAGGCAGGCAACCGAGGGCCGCGGCATGATGCCGAGCGGGCCTGCCGTGACAACCCTGAGGTCGGTGGTGGCGCACCTCGCCTTGGTGGTGCGGGGGGCGGGAATCGCGTACACCATCGTGCAGGTCGTCATCTGGCACTCGTTCTACACGGCCAGCTCATGGCGGCTGGCGGGTCCCGTGCTCGCCGTGACGTGGGCGGCGGCGGCGATGCTCCGCCTGCGCAGGGGATGGCCTTCCCCCGCGCTGGCGTGCCTGGATTCCGCCGTCTACGTGGCCCTGGCCCTCGGCGGGTCGGGGTGCGTGCCGCCCGCCGTGCGTGACGAGGCGTTCAGCTGGCTGGTCATCAGCATGTCGGGCCAGCTGATGATCCCCGCGTGGTACGCGCCTGGCATCTTGTTCTGGCTGCTCGCGCTCATGTCGGCGACGGCCTACTGGGCGGGCGCGATGCTGCATCCCGTCACCAGCCTGCGGACGCTGACCGCGGCGACGATCGTGCTCATGGTCGTCGGGGGCGCGCACGCCTACGGCCGCCGGCAGCTTTACCGGCGCGCCGCCGCGGCGGACGCCGAGTTGCGCGAATCCGACCGGGCCGCCAGTGAGCAGTACGCGATCTTGCGCGCGACGATCGAGCGGCGCGAGCATGAGCGCCTGCTCCATGACACCGTCCTCAACACGCTCACCGCCGTGGCTCGTTCCAGCCGCGCTGACCTGGCTAATGCGGTGAACAGGTGCCGCCAGGACGTGGACCTGATTGAGGACGCGCTCGCCGGCCCCAATGACCTGGCTACCGGGGTCAAACGGCGTTCTGGTGACTTGCTCGCCGACATGCGGGCCGCTGTCGCCGACATGCGCGCCCGGGGGCTGCGCGTCCACGCCGGCATCGATGACGGGCAAGCGCCGGCGATCCCGGCCCGGGTCGCCCTGGCGATCTCCAGCGCCGCCCGCGAGGCGCTGTCCAACGTGGCGGCCCATGCCGGCACCGGGGAGGCCTGGGTGCGAGTCCGCCTGACGGCACCGGACGGGGACGGCGAGGCCCCGCCGGGCGTGGAGGTGACCGTGCGCGACGAGGGCGCCGGCTTTGACCGTGCCCGTGTCGATCACGCCCGGCTGGGCCTGCGACGGTCCATCGCCGAGCGCGTCGCTGACTGCGGCGGGCGCGCGTCGGTCTGGTCGCGGCCCGGGAACGGCACCGTGGTCCGCCTGTCCTGGCCCGCCGGGAGCGGGCCGGACCCGGGCGCCGCGGACGCCGGCCCCCAAGACGATCATGCGCTGGCCGCGGAGTCCTTGCCGTGGTGAGCCCGCACGCGGTCGCGCGCAATGCCGCGGAAACCGGGCTGATGCGCGTCGTCGGGGCGCTGGCGGTGCTCGTCCCGTCCCTGGCGGTGATCCAGGTGCTGGTCAACTCGCGTGACTATCGGCAGCCGGGCGTGGCGATCGCTGTCTGGCTCGCGGTCCTCGGGGCCGCCGCGTGGCTCGTGCCGCGGCTGCGCGCGGGCCCCCTCGGCACCGGCGAGACAATAGCCGCGATCACCGTCGCGGTGGCGGCCGTGGCGGTGATCGGGGCCGCCCACCGGCCGGATGACGACCCCGCGAGCTTTGACTTGGCTATCTTGGGGACGGCCTGGCTGCTCGCCTTGGTCGCCTCGAGCCGGCCTGCCCGGGTGTGGATCCCGGGCGCGCTGCTCGTCTACGCCGTGCACGGCGGGCTGCTCGTCGCCGACGATGGCGTGAATTCCCTCAGCCTGTCCCAGCTGGAGGCGGCCGGCTACATCCTGGCGACCATCTTGGTCACGTTCGCCGCGATCCGGTCCACCCTGGCCGCGCACGTCACCGTGTCCGCGCGCCGGGCGTCGCGGGCGAGCAGCGCGGCGGCCGAGCGCGCCGCGGTCGCCGCGATCCAGCAAGAGCGCCAGGTGCGGCTGCGCGCGCTCGAGCGGGAGGCGCTCCCGCTGCTGCGCGCTATCGCCGACGGGACGCTGGACCCCGCCGCGGAAAGCGTCACCCAGCAGTGCGCCCGGCATGCGGCGGCCCTGCGGCACTCGCTGACGGACGGCGGGCCGGCCGACGACGTTCTGGTGGCCGCGCTGGCGCCGTCGCTGAGTGCCGCGCGCGCGCGAGGGCTGCTGGTGACCATCCAGGCGATCGGCGAGGTGCGAACTCCGCCGCCCGCGGTCGCCCGCGCCATCCTGGCGACCCTCGACGCCATGCTCGGCGCCTTGGCGCCGCATCCCGTCGTGCTCACGCTCATCGGCTCCGGCGATGGCGCCGAGGCCTACCTGACCTTCGACGCGTTGCCGCCGAGCATGCCCGGCCTGGCGAGGTTCGGGGCGGGCCTGCCCGCCGCGGCCGGCTGGCACGCCGCGGTGATCGCGGCCGAGAACGGCGGGGGGTGCCTGGAGGTCGCCTGGCACTCCGGCGGTGGCCGGTGACTCCCGTCATTGACGTCGCCGCCGTGGATGACCACCCGATTGTCCTCGACAGCGTCGCGAACTGGGTCATGGCCGGGGAGGGCGACATCCGGGTAGTCGCCACCGCGCCGACCGTCGATGTCCTGCTCGCCGGGCCCGGACGCCACGCGGACGTCGTCCTGCTCGACCTGGACCTCGGCGACGAGACCACGGTGGATGCCAACGTGGCCGCCGTCTTGGCGGCGGGCCCCGCCGTCTTGGTCTTGTCGGCCTCCGACCGGCCGGTCGCCGTCCGGTCGGCAATCCGGGCCGGAGCCCTCGGGTACGCGCTGAAGAGCGAGCAGGCCGATCAGATCCGGGCGGCGATAAGGGAAGTCGCGGCGGGCCGGGACTGGATATCTCCCCGCCTCGCCTACATCTTCGCGACCGATGACGCCGCGGACCGGCCTGCCCTCAGCACGCAGGAAAGGCGCGCGCTTCAGCTCTACGCCACCGGGATGCCGATGAAATCCGTGGCCAGGAAGATGGGCATCAGCGAGGAGACGGCCAAGCAATACATGGGGCGCGTCCGCGAGAAATACGCGCGGGCCGGACGCGCGGCGCCAACGAAGCTGGAGCTGTATTATCGAGCGGTCGAGGATGGGCATGTCCCGCCGACATCCTTAGTCCGCGCCCCCCCAGCGGATAAGGAGCAAGGACATGCCCGTCCCCGGCCCTTCTTGCGTCAATAACCTATCCGCGCTTCAAGGCATTGTCATGACCCCTATCCCGGGGACAGCGCCCGCTGCATTTTGCCGGGTGTCACCCTGATCGGCCCAGCGGGTACCGTGAGCCTCGTGACCGACGCACGACCCGACGCCGCGCCGGACTGGGCCGGAATCGCGATCTTCCGCCCGGTCCGCACCGGCAACGCCTTCGAGGAGGCGGTCGAGCGGATCTTGCAGGCGGTCAAGCTCGGGGTGTTCCCGCACGGCTCGCGGCTGCCGGTCGAGCGCGACCTGGCGGTCCGGCTGAACGTCAGCCGGGCCACGGTGCGCGATGCCATCCGGTCGCTGCAGGAAGCCGGTTACGTTACGTCCCGGCACGGGCGGTACGGCGGCACCTTCGTGGCCTACCAGATACCCGAGCCAGACCCGGATGACCTGCGGCGAGCGGCCGCGGGCATCAGTGATCGCCTCGACGACGCCATCACCTACCGCCATGTCCTGGAGGCGGGCGCGGCGGAGCGCGCGGCCCTTACCGGTCTCAGCGATCGGCGGCGCGACTACCTCACCCGGCGGCTGAGGGAAGTGGCGGGCGCGCCGCCGGCCGAGTACCGGCTGGCCGACTCCCGGTTCCACCTGGCGATCGCCGAGCTGACCGAGTCCCCGTCCCTCACCGCGAGCATCGCCGAGTGCCGCATGCGCCTGAACGACCTGCTCAACGCGATCCCGATGCTGGCCCGCAACATCGAGCACGCCTCGACCCAGCACCAGGCGATCGCGCAGGCGATCCTGGCCGGGGACGCGGCGGCCGCCCGGCAGGTGACCGCCGAGCACGTCGACGCGACCGCCGCCCTGATCCGGGGTTTTCTCGGCTGAGGCGAGGCCTTGACACCGGTCCCCGCCACGGCAGACACTTGCCACGCAAGTCAATGGATTGATTTCAGGCCATTAGAAGGTGCCGTCTTCAGGAGGTGCTGATGGGTCCATACCGTAGCCGTCTGACGCTCGAGGAACTGCGGCCGCTAGTCGCCAACGGGACCATCGACACGGTCGTGCTGGCGCTGACCGACATGCAAGGCCGCCTGCAGGGCAAGCGGATGGCCGGGGACTTCTTCCTAGCCGAGGTGGCCGCGCACGGCGGCGAGGGGTGTGACTACCTGCTGGCGGTCGACGTCGACATGAACACCGTCGACGGGTACGCCCTGTCATCCTGGGACCGCGGCTACGGGGACCTGGTCTTCGCCCCCGACCTGGACACGCTGCGCTACATCCCCTGGCACCCGGGCACCGTCATGGTCCAGTCCGACATCGCGTTCCTCGACGGCACCCCCGTTCCCGTCTCCCCCCGGCAGGTGCTGCGGCGGCAACTGGACCGGCTGGCGGCCTACGGATGGGACGCCTACGTCGGCACCGAGCTGGAGTTCATCGTCTTCAAGGACACCTACGAGCAGGCCTGGAACTGTGATTACCGCGGCCTCACCCCGGCCAACCAGTACAACGTCGACTACTCGGTCCTCGGCACCGGACGGATCGAGCCCCTGCTGCGCCGCATCCGCAACGAGATGGCAGGCGCCGGAATGGTCGTCGAGTCGGCGAAGGGCGAGTGCAACCCGGGCCAGCACGAGATCGCCTTCCGGTACGGCAAGGCGCTGAACACCTGCGACGACCACTCGGTCTACAAGACCGGCGCGAAGGAGATCGCCGCCCAGGAGAACGTGAGCCTGACGTTCATGGCCAAGTACAACGAGCGCGAGGGCAACTCCTGCCACATCCACCTGAGCCTGCGCGACGCGGCCGGGACGCCCGTGCTGGCCGGCGACCAGCCGCACGGGTTCTCGCCGCTCATGGAGCACTTCCTGGCCGGGCAGCTCGCCTGCCTGTCCGACTTCGCGCTCCTGCTGGCCCCCAACGTCAACTCCTACAAGCGCTACGTCCCCGGGAGCTTCGCGCCCACCGCCATCGCCTGGGGACGCGACAACCGCACGTGCGCGCTGCGGGTGGTCGGGCACGGCCCGTCCCTGCGATTTGAGAACCGCGTCCCCGGCGGCGACGTGAACCCCTACCTGGCCGTGGCCGCCCTGATCGCGGCCGGGCTGCACGGGCTGGAGAACCACCTGCCGCTCGAACCGGAATTCACCGGCAACGCCTACGCCTCCGCCGCCGCCCGGGTGCCGTCCACGCTGCGCGACGCGATCGAGGCGTTCACGGCCAGCGCGGCCGCCGAGCACGCGTTCGGCCGGGACGTCGTCGAGCACTACGCCCACGCGGGGCGGGTCGAGCTGGCGGCCTACGACTCGACGGTGACCAACTGGGAGCTGCGCCGGGGGTTCGAAAGGCTATGACCAGCCGTCCGCCGACCAGTCGTCCGCTGATCGGGATCAGCAGCTACCTCGACGAGGCGGCGTGGGGCGTGTGGCATCAGCCCGCCGCGCTCATCCCGCAGGCGTACGTCACCGCGGTGACCCGGGCCGGCGGCCTCGCCGTGCTGCTGCCGCCCCAGGAGGACGGCGCCGTCGAGGCCGTCGAGGCCCTCGATGGCCTGGTGCTCTCCGGCGGGCCCGACCTCAATCCCGGCTGCTACGGCGCCGACCCCCATCCGCTCACCGGTACTCCGAACGACTCGCGCGATTCCTGGGAGCTCGCACTCCTGGCCGCGGCACTGGCCCACGACACCCCCGTTCTCGGCATCTGCCGGGGGATGCAGCTGCTCAACATCGCCCAGGGCGGCGCGCTGACGCAGCACCTGCCGGACACGCTCGGCGAAACCGGGCACCAGCCGGCCCCGGCGATCTTCGGCCGCCGCGAGGTCCGGGTCCGCGGCGACAGCCGCCTGGCCGCGATCCTCGGCATTAACGCGAGCGCTGCCACCGTGGCGGTCCGCTGCTACCACCATCAGGCGGTCGCCGAGCTCGGCCGCGACCTGCTGCCGGTGGCCTGGTGCGGCGACGAGACGCTCGAGGCGATCGAGCTGACGGGTCACCGTTTCGCCTTCGGGGTCCAGTGGCACCCGGAGGCCGATCCGTCCAGTCCCGCCAGCGGGCGCCTGTTCGAGGCGCTCGTGGCGGCCGCCCGCGCGACCCCGCGCGAAAGGAGCGCCGCATGACCAGCGCCCAACCGTACCCGCACTCGGTGGTCAACCCGGCCACCGAGGAGGTAGTCGCCAAGGTCGAATACGCCGGAACCGCCGAGGCCGACGCCGCGATCGAGCGGGCCGCGCGGGCCTATGATGGCTGGCGCGCGGTGGCGCCAGCCGACCGCGCGCGGCTGCTGCGGGCGTTCGCCGCCGCCGTTGACGCCGACCGCGAGAACCTGGCGGCGACCGAGGTCGCCAACGCCGGGCACACGATCAGCAACGCCCGCTGGGAGGCGGGCAACGTCCGTGACGTGCTCGAGTACTACAGTGCCGCGCCCGAGCGGAACTTCGGCCGCCAGATTCCGGTCGCGGGCGGGATCGACGTCACCTTCAAGGAGCCGCTCGGCGTGGTCGGGGTGATCGTGCCGTGGAACTTCCCGATGCCGATCGCCGGCTGGTCGCTGGCCCCCGCACTCGCCGCCGGGAACACGGTGGTGCTCAAGCCCGCCGAGCTCACGCCGCTCACCGCCATCCGCCTGGGCGAGCTCGCCGCCCAGGCGGGGATCCCGGACGGCGTCTTCCAGGTCATCCCCGGGCGGGGCGCCGTCGTCGGCCGGCGTTTCATCGAGCACCCGGCGGTCCGCAAGATCGCCTTCACCGGGGCCACCGTCGTCGGCCAGCAGATCATGGCCGGCTGCGCCGCCCAGGTGAAGCGGGTGACGCTGGAGCTCGGCGGCAAGAGCGCCAACATCGTGTTCGCCGACTGCGACCTGGCCGCCGCCGCCGCCAGCGCCCCCTACGCGGCGTTCGACAACGCCGGGCAGGACTGCTGCGCCCGGTCCCGGATCCTGGTCGAGCAGTCCGCGTTCGATGAGTTCATGGCGCTCCTGGAACCCGCGGTGCGCGGGGTCCGGGTCGGTGACCTGCTCGATGAGTCCGCGGAGATGGGACCGCTGATCTCAGCCGAGCAGCGGGCCAGCGTCGCCCGGTACGTGCCCGACGACGCGCCGGTCGCGTTCCGCGGCACGGCGCCGTCCGGCTCCGGGTTCTGGTTCCCGCCCACGGTCCTGGCCCCCGTCGGCCGCGACTCGGCCGCCTTCCGGGAGGAGATCTTCGGCCCGGTGCTGACCGTCGTGCCCTTCCGCGACGAGGACGAGGCGGTGCGGATCGCCAACGACACCGAGTACGGCCTGTCGGGGTCGATCTGGACCCGCGACCTCGGCCGGGGCCTGCGGGTCGCGCGCGGCGTCCAGGCCGGCAACCTCTCGGTCAACTCCCACTCCTCGGTGCGGTACTCAACGCCGTTCGGCGGGTTCAAGCAATCCGGCCTCGGCCGCGAGCTCGGCCCGGACGCGCTCGACGCCTTCACCGAGACCAAGAACGTGTTCATCTCTACTTCGGGGAACAACTCATGAGCAATCGCCTGGACGGCCGGGTCGCCGACATCACCGGAGCCGGCAGTGGGATCGGGCTGGCCAGTGCCCGCCGGCTGGCCGCCGAGGGCGCCCGCGTGGTCTGCGCCGACGTGGACCCCGCGTCCGGTGAGAAGGCCGCCGCCGAGGTCGGCGGGCTGTTCGTGCAGGCCGACGTGACCGACGAGCGCGCGGTGGAGGCGATGTTCGCCACCACGGTGGCCACGTACGGCCGCCTGGACATCGCCTTCAACAACGCCGGGATCTCCCCGCCGGAAGACGACTCGATCCTGGTGACCGGGCTGGACGCCTGGAAGCGCGTGCAGGAGGTCAACCTGACCAGCGTCTACCTGTGCTGCAAGTACGCGATCGGGCACATGCGGGCGCGCGGCAAGGGCTCCATCATCAACACCGCGTCCTTCGTCGCGACGATGGGCGCCGCGACCTCGCAGATCTCCTACACCGCGTCCAAGGGCGGGGTGCTGGCGATGTCGCGGGAGCTCGGCGTGCAGTTCGCGCGCGAGGGGATCCGGGTCAACGCGCTGTGCCCCGGGCCGGTGAACACCCCGCTGCTGCAGGAGCTGTTCGCCAAGGACCCCGAGCGCGCCGCTCGCCGGCTCGTGCACATCCCGATGGGCCGGTTCGCCGAGGCCGACGAGATCGCCGCCGCGGTGGCGTTCCTCGCGAGCGACGACTCCTCCTTCATGACCGCCAGCACCTTCCTGGTCGATGGCGGGATCGCCGGGGCTTACGTTACCCCGCTCTAAAGGTCGGCGCGGCGGATGCGGATCGCCGTGATGGCGGTCACCAGCAGCAGGACCGAGATGGCGGCCGCGACCGCGAAGGCGCGGTCGAAGCCGGCTGCCAGCGCGTGCTGGTAGGCCGCCGCCCGCCCGGCTGCTGTTGTCGCGGCTCGGGCGGCCGCGGCCCCCGCAGGCGCGGCCGCGTGGGCACGGGCCGTGTCGGCGACCACCGTCCAGGCCACGGTGCCCAGCACGGCCAGGCCGATGGAGCCGCCGACCTGCTGCCCCGTATTGAGCAGGCTGGAGGCCACCCCGGTGTCGGCGTCGCTCACCCGGGCCAGGCTGACGAGCGGCAGCGGGACGAACAGCAGCCCCAGCCCGGCCCCGATGACCAGGATCGGGCCCAGCAGCCCGCCCGCGTACGTGGCCTGCTCGGTCACCCGTGACAGCCAGAACAGGCCGCCGGCGCAGGCCGCCGCGCCGGTCACCAGCAGCGGGCGCGCCCCGATGCGGGGGACCAGCGCGCTGGCAGCGCCCGCCGACGCCAGCACCGCCGCGGTGAGCGGCAAGAAGGCGACCCCCGCCCGCAGGGCCGAGTAGCCCCATACGTCCTGGACGAACAGCGTGAGGAAGAAGAACACGCCGAAGATGGCCGTGCCCACGCCCAGCATGATCAGGTAGGCGCCGAGGCGGTCCCGGTTTCGCAGCAGCCGCACCGGCAGCAGCGCGTGCCGGCTCCGTGCCTCGATGAACGCGAACGCGGCGAGCAGCGCGGCGGCGGCCGCCAGCGCCGCCACCACCTTCGCGTCCCCCCAGTGGGACGTGCCATCCGGGCTGGTCGGGGCGTTGGACAGGCCGTAGACCAAGGCGGCGATGCCGCCGCCGGAGGTGACCGCGCCCGGCAGATCGAACCGGCCCGCCCGGCGCGCGACCGACGGGAGCACCATCCGGGCGGCGAGCGCGGCGAAGATGCCGATGGGCACGTTGACGAACAGCACCCACCGCCAGGAGGCATACGTGACGAGCAGCCCCCCGGCCAGCAGCCCGCCCGCGCCCCCGGCCACGCTCATCGCGGCGTACACGCCCATCGCCCGGCTGCGCGGTGGTCCCTCGGGGAACGTGGTCGCGATCAGCGACAGGGCGGCCGGCGCGATGACGGCGCCGCCCGCGCCCTGGACTACCCGGGCCGCCAGCAGCCAGGCCTGGGAGGTGGCGAACCCGCCGGCCAGGGAGGCGGCGGTGAACAGCAGCAGGCCGCCGATGAACATCCGGCGGCGGCCGAGCAGGTCACCCATCCGCCCCCCGAGCAGCAGCAGCCCGCCGAACGCCAGCGCGTACGCGTTCACCACCCACTCCAGGCCGCTGCCGGAGAACCCGAGCGCCCGCTGGATGTGCGGCAGGGCAACGTTGACAATGGTCGAGTCGAGCACCACGATGAGCTGCGCGGTCGCGATGACCAGCAGCGCCACGGTCTGACGGCGGCCGCCCGCGGTGCCGGCCGCGGCCTCCCGGGTGACGAGGTCCGGTGATTCCAGCGGTGACATGACCATCCCTTTCAGGCGCCCGCGGACGGGACCGCGGATGATCCGGCGGGCGCGAGGCCGGCGCCGGCCGGGCGGATGTTGTGATTGCGGGCGAAAACGTTGCCGGGGTCGTACCGCCGCTTGACCGCGGCGAGCCGCTGGTAGGTCGCCGCGGGGTAGGCCGCCGCGATGTCGGCGTCGGTCGCCGGGCCCAGGAACCCCGTGTAGGCGCCGCTGGCGCGGGCCGCGAGCGCGGGCCAGCCGGCCAGCGCCTCATCGGCCACCTCCGGCGCGACGCCGGCCGGCAGCATCGTCCCGGCCACCAGCAAGACCGTGGCGTCGCGGTGCGCGAAGGCGGTCGCGTCGGCCGGGACCCGCCCGAACGCCCCGCCCAGGCTGCGAAGTTCCACCGCGACTCCCTCGCCGAACAGCCTGGCGATGGCCGTGGCCCGCTCGTCGTCCAGTGACCGGAACAAGGCGTTGCGCACCTGCATCTGCACGCCGGGTGGCATGCGGGCCTCCTCCAGCACCCCGGCGTAGGGGACGACCCGGATCTCATCGGCGGCAACCGGCGCCAGCCGCCGGAACGGTTCGAGGGCCGTCGCCGCGGCGGCCGGGTCGGCGCTGGCGTAGCAGCACCGCAGCATGGCCAGGGTCGGCTGCCCCATCACGGGCACCAGGGTGAGGGCGGTGGTGAGGCTCTCATCGCTGGCGCGCATCCGGTCCTGCCAGCCGCTGATCAGCGTCGGCACGTGCAGTTCATCGAGCCGGTAGGTGATCGCGCCGTAGTGCACGGCGGCGACCGGCTGGGCGGTGAAGTCGAGGCTGACCACGACGCCGAAGTTGCCGCCCCCGCCGCGCAGCGCCCACAGCAGGTCCGGGTGCTCGGTGACGTTCGCGCGGACTGCCTGCCCGTCCGCGGTGACCACCTCGGCCCCGGTGACCGCGTCGATGGCCAGCCCGTGGCGGCGGACCATCCAGCCGATGCCGCCGGCCAGCGTGAGCCCGCCAACCCCGACGCTGGCGGTGTCGCCGGCGGTCAGCGCCAGCCCGGCCGGCTGCAAGGTCGCGGCGACCGCTCCCCAGGTCGCGCCCGCCCCGACGCGGACGCGGCGAGCGTCGCGGTCAACGATCCGCACCCCGCGCAGGTATCGCAGGTCGATGACCATGCCGCCGTCACTGGTGCTGTGCCCGGCCGGGCTATGGCCGCCGGACCGCACCGACACCGGCATGCGGGCCGCGCGCGCATAGTCCAGGGCGGCGGCCACCCCGCGGGCGTCGCGCGGCCGGACCACGAGGTCGGGCGCGCCCGTCGCGAACACGGTGGCCGCGGCCTCGTCGTAGCCGTCCTGGCCGGGCGTGAGGACCTCCCCGGCCATCAGCACATCAGTACGCGAGAACATCTTGAACTTCCTTCCGGCCGGCTCCTGAACTGACCTCACCGATCGTGCCGGGGCCACCGGGACCCCGTCGTCGTGCCACGGAAGCGAGTTATTCCTGGTCAGCGTGGATGGGGCGGCCGCCGGGCTACTACGCCGGGAGTAGCCGGCAATTGGTCCCGGGGGAGGATGCGCCCGGCCGCCGGGCGCGTAGTCTCGAACCATGCGCACGGATCGGGGCTGGCGACGGTTCTACGCGGCCGGATGGCTCATCTCGGCCGGCGTCATGGCGGTGACCTTCCGGATGTGGCAGGTGCACATCCGCGAGGTGGAGCAGCGGGCGCGGGAGGCGGAGCGGACCCGCGACGAGGTGGCCCGCCGCCGGGCCGTGGAGGAGCGGCTGCGGATCGCCCGCGAACTGCATGACTCGCTGACCCACAGCATCTCGGTGATCCAGGTCCAGGCGGGCGTCGCGGTGCACCTGGCCCGCAAGCGCGGCGAGGAGGTGCCGCCCGCCCTGCTGGCGATCGAGGAGGCCGGCGCCGACGCCGCCCGGGAACTGCGCGCGACCCTCGGCGTGCTGCGCGCCGCCGAGGACGGCGACGGCAGCGGCCTGGCCCACCTGGACAGCCTGATCTCCCGGACTCGCGCGGCGGGCCAGCCCGTCATCGTGACCGTGACCGGCACCGCCCGGCCGCTGCCGCCGGACGTGGACCAGGCGGCCTACCGGATCGTGCAGGAGGCCCTCACCAACGTCAGCCGGCACGCCGGCAGCGCCGGCGGAAACACCGCTCCCGGAAACACCCCTTGCGGAAACACTGCCCGCGCCAGCGTGCGGCTCGCCTACGAGACGGACACGCTGACCGTGGAGGTCGACGACGACGGCGACGGCTCCCGCCCGGTCGCGCGCGGTGAGTCACTCAACGGCGACCACGCGAACCAAGCGCCAGGCCTCGGGCTTGGCCTCATCGGCATGCGCGAGCGGGTGTCGGCGCTCGGCGGCCGGCTGCACGCCGGGCCGCTGGCGGATGGCGGATTCCGGGTACGGGTCGAGATCCCGGTGCCGATGCCGTCATGATCAGGGTCTTGCTGGCTGACGACCAGGCGCTGATCCGCAGCGGCATCCGGGCGCTGCTGGAGGCCGAGGACGACATCGAGGTCGTCGGCGAGGCGGCCGACGGAAAGCAGGCCGTCGCGCTCGCCGCCCAGCACTGCCCGGACATCGCGCTGGTCGACATCCAGATGCCGGTCGTCGACGGCATCGAGGCCACCCGGCAGATCGTCACCGACGAGCGGCTGGCCGGGGTCCGCGTGGTGATCTTGACGAACTTCGGGCTGGATGAGTACATCTTCCGGGCGCTGCGGGC
>JAICUO010000885.1 GCA_025935815.1 Streptosporangiaceae bacterium | reverse complement strand
CCCACGACGCTCACATCCTGGATCTGGCTCCATCGCTGGACAAGGCCCAAGCCATAACGGTACGCCTCCTCCCATGACCCAAAGGTTCGGTGGACCGTACCCAATGCCAGCGCTTTTAAGGCGAAACGGTTGGGGGCTGGTTCCGTTCTCAGTCGCGCTGCGTGATCGTTCCTGGTGACGGGCTTGTTGCTCCGGTTGCCTGCGAGACGGGCGAGGCTCCGGGTAGAAGAGGGATTGTCTAGATCTACTCTTCCCAACCGGAGCCTCACGTGTCTTCTTACCCTGTCTCCTTGTGTGCCGTGCCCGTTTTCGGGGGGATGATGATCGCGGTGCCGGCCGGGCTGGTCGCGTCGCCTTTGGAGAACGGCCGGCACCTGGGCGAGGCGGACCGGTCCGCGCTGGTCATCGGGGGCACGGAGAAGATCCGCACGGGCGGCGCCGTGGTGTTCTGCAAGGTGGTCGCGGTCGCGGAAGCCCAGGTCAAGAGGGACGGGCAGGTTCGGGCGAAGGGCAGTCCCGTGCATCACGCGACGCTGGGGCCGCTGGAGGAAAAGGCCGGGCCGGGTGCCGCCGGCGCGATCGCGGGGCGCGCGCCGCTGGCTGCGCGGTTCGTGAAGGGCGAGCGGGAGAGGCTGCTGGCCAGGGCGTTCATGATCCGGGTGATCGTCTTGATGACGCTGATGCCGGACGCGCGGCCCCGGGACGTGATCGCGGCGCTGGCCGGGGACCTGGCGCTGGTGCCGTGGGCGCGGCCGTGGCGGCCGGCGTCGGCGCGGGCTGCCGGGGACTGGCGGAGCGCGCTCGGCCCGGTCCCGCTGGAGGAACTGCGGGACCTCGTCCTGGGAACGGCCTGGCGGGAGCACCAGGGAAAGGGCTGCCCCGGCGCCGTCACCATCGGGACGAGGCGCCCGCTGAGGGCCGGGGCGGTGGACGGGACGCTGCTGCGCATGCCGGACACGCCCGCGAACAGGGCGTTCTTCGGGTCCGTCGGCACCGGGGACGATTCGTCGCCGTTCCCGCAGGCCAGGGCGCTGCCGGTGACCTGCTGCTCGTGCCGGGCGCTGTTCGCGATGCCGTACGGGCCCGCCGGGACGGGCAAGGCGGCCTCCGAGCAGGGGCTCCTGGACGAGGCCGCGGAACGGTACCCGGCCCTGCTCGATCCGGGCTGGATCTGGCTGATGGACCGCAACTACCACGGAGCGCCCCGGATCGCCCGGATGACCCGGTCCTCGCACGTGCTGATCAGGCTCAAGAGCGACATCCCGCTGAAGCGGACCTCGGAAATCCTGCCGGACGGCTCCTACCGGGCGGAGCTGTCCGGCGACGGCGTCACCGTGAAGGTCCGGGTCATCGAGTACTGGGTCACGGTGGAAGGCCAGGAGGTGCCGGAGATGTTCTGCCTGGTCACCGACCTCATGGACTGGGAGGACTATCCCGGCCCGGAACTGGCCGCGCTCTATAAGCGGCGGTGGGACGGGTCCGAGACCGCGCTGCGGGAGGCGAAGGCGCCGCTACGCGGCGCCGGCCCCGGCACCGGGCCGATGCTCAGCTCCTGCTCCCCGGCCCTGGCCGCCCAGGAGATCGCGGCCTGGACCGCCGGAACCGCGATGACCCGCGGCGTCGTCCTCGACGCCGCTCGCGCGGCGGTCCCGGCAGGGAAGGGACGGCGCGCCGGCCTGGAAGTCCGGCCCCGCGACCTGTCCTTCACCCGCGCCCTGCGGGCGGTCTTGTCCGCGATCCGCCTCGGCCGTGACTGCTACCAGGCAGTGACCAGCGAGATCGCCGGATACCGCAACACCGTCGACCGGGACCGGCACCGCGCCCGCAAGTCCAAGTCCCCCTCGCACTTCCCGCACGCGAGCGCGAAAGATACCGTCACCCGCATCGCCCCCGCCATCATCACCATGGCCAGCACCCCAGCCTGACCAGCGAAGGCCACGCAAGACACCCCGGAAAAGGACCCCGCCGGACCGTGGACCCGGCCGCCCCGGCACGACACGCCGGCCTCCGGCACTCCCTCCGGCAGATAACTACCCGCAGTAGTCAAAAACAGGAACTACGCACAAGCAGCCAAATAGCTAAAGCCCATGTCATTGGGTTATGTGGCCGGGACCAGCCTGCACGCCGTCCCCGCCAGCGGAAACACCCCTTCCGGCCACATAACCCAGCCGTCCACATAATGGCGCTTATGTGAAATTTCACATAAGCGTCATTCCGCGGCCATGAGGTTGCTGTCCGCCGGTGTCGACACGTCGGTCATCGCACTGTGGATGGGGCACGAAAATACCGCCACCACACAGGTCTACATCCACGCTGACCTGGCACTTAAGGAACGGGCCATCGCCCGGACCGCACCTCAGGACACTGCACCCGGCCGCTACCAGCCGGCCGACGACATACTGGCGTTCCTCGACGGGCTGTGATTATGCCGAACGTTCCTGCCGTCATCGCGGCCCGCCGGGTGCTCCCGCCGCCTGGTCGGCATAACGGAGAAGTCCGCATAAGAGGCTTTATCCGGAATTCGGCATAAAGCCTCGGACATGGTGCCCTTGAGGCCGAGCAGGAGCCTGTCGTTGAAGGGTGCGGCTCTTCTG
>JAICUO010000868.1 GCA_025935815.1 Streptosporangiaceae bacterium | reverse complement strand
CGGCACGATCCGCCTCTTCGACCCCGGCGAGCTGGCCTCAAGAAACTCACACGCGCTCTTCGAACTTCCCAGGCCCGATAAGGTCTCCGTCTCGCTCGCCACTCCTGTATCAGGTTCTCCTCAGGCAACCCCAGCCCCGCAATCAAGCCCAGCCAAGGGATCCCCGCCGGTCTCAGCATCTCCGGGATTGGACCCCGATCAGCTCGCGGTGGTGACGGCGAAGCGGGGGCCGTTGCTTGTTGTCGCTGGGCCGGGGGCGGGCAAGACGCGGGTGCTGGTGGACATGATCGCGCACCGGATCGGCGTCCTCGGCGTCCCGCCGCGGCGCTGCCTGGCCGTCACCTTCACCCGCCGGGCGACCGCCGAGCTGCGCGAGCGCCTCGATGCCCGGCTCGGCGGCGCGGCGGCCGGGGTGACCGTCACCACCTTCCACGGCCTGGGCCTGCTCATCCTCCGTGACCAGCTGGGCGAGTTCCCGGTCACCGACGACAACCTCGACGAGCTGATCACCACCCCGGTGACGCTGCTGGCCGCCGATCCCGCGCTCGCGCGGGCCTACCGGGCGCGGTGGAGCGACGTCTTCGTCGACGAGTACCAGGACGTGGATGGCTCCCAGTACGAGCTGCTGCGCCTGCTGACCAGCGCCGCCCCGGACGGCACTGACTCCAGCGTGACGGCCATCGGCGATCCCGACCAGGCGATCTACGGGTTCCGCGGCGGGGACGTCGGGTACTTCCTGAGGTTTCGCGCCGACTACTGCGGCCCGCCGGGCCCGGCCCGGGAGGCCCGGCTGGAGCGCAGCTACCGGTCGGCCCCGTCGATCGTGAACGCGGCGATGCAGCTGATCCGGCCGGGCACGCTGGTGCCCGGACGGCGCCTCGTCCCGGCCCGCGCGGACATTCCGGACGGCCCGGTGGTGCTGCGTCGCTGCGCGGACGAGCGCGCCGAGGCCGAGCTGGTGGCCGCGACCATCGAGACGATGCTCGGCGGGTCGTCGTTCCACGCGTTCGACAGCGGCATTGTGGACGGCCGGGTCCGCGTCGAGCACCAGCTGTCGTTCGCCGACTTCGCGGTCCTGGCCCGGACCTCCGCGCAGGCCGCCCCGGTCGTCGAGGCCCTCCGGCGCCGAGGGTTCCCCGTGCAGCAGCGATCGCACGCCAAGCTGGCCGACATGCCCGGCGTCCCCGCGATCGTCGCCGCCCTCGATGGTATTCCGGGCGGCCACGTCCCCGACCCCGCCGGACGGAGTGTCATCGTGAGCGTCGCCGACCGGGTGCGGCAGGCGGTGGCCACTGCCGCGGATAGCGATTCCGACTCCCGGGAAGCCACGATTCGTTGGGCCGGGGAAGCGTTGCTGACCTTGGCCGGGCAATGCGGAGATGACCTCACGCGGTTCCTGGACCAGCTCGCGATGGGGGCCGAGGTCGACACCTGGGACCCGCGCGCCGACCGGATCTCGATGCTGACCCTGCACGCCAGCAAGGGCCTGGAGTTCCCCGTCGTCTTCATCGTCGGGTGCGATGAAGGGCTGTTGCCGCTGCGCCCGTGGGCGGGCGCCGAGATCGACTACGCCGAAGAGCGCCGGTTGCTGTTCGTCGGCATGACCCGCGCCACCACGCGGCTGATCCTGACCGGGGCGCAGCGCCGGATGATCCGCGGCGAGCTGACCGAGTGTTCGCCGTCGCCATTCCTGGCATCGGTTGACCGCGCCCTGCTCGACACGTCCGGCGAGATGGCCCGCCGCAAGCGCAAGCCCGCCGCCCAGCAACTGACTCTCCTGTGAAACCAGATGGCGCCGCTGCAGTCCTCCTGCAGCGGCGCCATGCCCCTGTGGTGGTAGCCGTCATTCGCCCCCGTAACGGCGCGGCTAGTTGATGGTGGCCAGGCGGCGGGTCCGGGACCGGTCGTAGCGGACCGCGGTCACTGCCGCCAGGATCGCCGCGCCCGCCGCGATCCAGGCCACCTGCCAGGTGGCGAACCCGCTGGTGGTCATGTGGACGACGGTCGGAATCACGGTCGCCGACGGGTCGATAGGAGCACCGCCCGGCGGGATGACGTTGTGCCGCGGGGCCGCCAGGGCCGCCGGGCCCCCGAGCGTCAGCATGGCCGCCGCGGCGACCAGCCCGGCGGCGACCACGCAGGTCCGCCGGACGCGCTGGCGCACGTGGGAGCACAAGGATGTGATGAACATGGAGGAGCCTCCCCGTTTTAGCCCCTCATGGGGCCAGTCGTTGCTTTCGCATTCGACGCTACGAGGTGTCACGTTTGGGGGGATCGGGAAGCGCGCCCCACTTTGAGGTAGCGATTTCCCTACGCTGCCCGCTCCCTAGGCGATTGATAACGACGCGGGGTTGCCCGGCGCCGCTGCAATCGTGAAGCCGAGCCGCGCGGCGTGCGCCGCGGCGGCCCGGCGGGACTGCACGCCCAGCTTCCCCAGCACCGCGGAGACGTGGTGGTCCACCGTCTTCGGCGAGATGAACAGCCGCTCGGCGATCTCGGCGTTGGTCAAGTCAGCCTGCAGCATCCCCAGGATCTCCTGCTCGCGCGTGGTCAGGCCAAAGGGGCCGGCCTTGGTGGTCGGCCGGGGGCCGGCCGGGATGGACTTGAAGCCCAGCCGTCGCATCTTCAGCCGGGTGACCCGCACCGCGGCGTCCGCGCCGAGATCAGTGAACGCCGCCCGCGCGTCCCGCAGTAGCCGCTCGT
>JAICUO010000966.1 GCA_025935815.1 Streptosporangiaceae bacterium | reverse complement strand
TCCGGCGGCCAGGTCAGCGTGCCCCTGGTGATCCGTACCCCGGGCGGCGGCGGCCAGCAGCTGTCGGCCACCCACTCGCAGAACCTGGAGGTGTGGTACGCCCACGTGCCCGGGCTGAAGGTGGTCGCCCCGGCCACCTGTGCCGACGCCAAGGGCCTGCTGGCCGCCGCGATCCGCGACGATGACCCTGTCCTCGTGCTGGAGAACCTGGCCCTGTACAACACGAAGGGGGAAGTGCCCGACGGGGACCACGTCGCGGAGATCGGCCGCGCCGCCGTGCTCAAGCCGGGCCGTGACATCACCATCGTCGGCTACTCGCGGGCCGCGGTGATCGCGCTGGACGTCGCCCGAAAGCTGGAAGCCGACGGGATCTCCGCGGAGGTCATCGACCTGCGCAGCCTCCGCCCCCTGGACCGGGACACGGTCTGCGCGTCGGTCCGCAAGACCAGCCGCGCGGTGATCGTTGAGGATGACTGGCTCAGCTACGGCACCGGCGCGGAGATCGCCGCCACCATCGCCGAGGGCGCCTTCGACTACCTCGACGCCCCGGTCCGGCGGGTAGCCGCCGCGGAGGTGCCGCTGCCGTACGCCAAGCCGCTTGAGCTCGCCGCCCTGCCCGACGCCGCGGCGATCACCCGGGTCGTCCGCGAGAGCCTCGGGGGGCACTGATGCCCGACGTACTGATGCCCCGGCTGTCGGACACCATGGAAGAAGGCGTCCTGTCCCAGTGGGTCAAGCACGAGGGCGACCAGGTCCGCAAGGGCGACGTGCTGGCGGTGATCGAGACCGACAAGGCCGCCATGGAGATGGAGGCCTACGACGAGGGCGTGCTCGCCCGCATCCTGGTCGAGGAGGGAGCATCGGTCCCGATCGGCGCTCCCATCGCCGTGATCGAGAACGCGGGCACAGCTCCCAGCGAACCTGCCGCGCAGTCACCAGTGCCCGCTCCGGATCATCCCGAACGGACCGTGGTTCCTCTCCCGGCACCTGCGCCTCCCTCCGGGGCGCCGCCCGCGATCCGCGTGCGGACCTCACCGCTGGCCCGCAAGCTCGCCCGCGAGCGCGGGATCGACCTGAGCACCATCAGCGGCAGTGGCCCCGGCGGGCGGATCGTCCGCGCCGACATCGAGGAAGCGGCCCGCGAGCGCGGCGGTGCCCCGCCGGCGGCACCTGCCGGGCCGCCGGGGCCCGCAACCGGCAGCCCCGCGGCGGCGCCTCTCGCGGCCGCCGCGCCTGACCCGGCCCACGCTGCCCCGCGTCCAGTTGCCGTGCTGGCCCCGGAAGCGGATGCCGAGGAGATCCCGCTGACCACCGTGCGCCGCCTTACCGCGCAGCGGCTCGCCGCCAGCGCCCGCGAGGCCCCCCACTTCTACCTGACCGTCGTGGCCGATGCGGGCAAGCTGCTCGCCTTCCGGGCGCAGTGCAACGAGCGCCGCGGCACCGAGGTCAAGGTCACGGTCACGGATCTGCTCATCCGGGCGTGCGCGACGGCGCTGGCGGCCGGCCCCGAGCTCAACGTGTCGTGGGATGAGACCCGCATCCTGCGGCACCGCCACGTGAACATCGGCGTCGCGGTCGCCATCGACGACGGGCTCATAGTGCCCGTCATCCGCGACGCCGACCGCAAGACCCTCACCCAGACCGCGCGCGAGGCACGCGACCTGACGGCCCGGGCGCGGGCCCGCAAGCTCACCCCGGACGAGATGTCCGGCGGCACCTTCACGATCAGCAACCTGGGCATGTACGGCATCCGGCAGTTCACCGCGGTCATCAACCCGCCGCAGGCCGCGATCCTCGCCGTCGGCGAAGCCGTCCGCCAGCCCGTCGTCCGCGATGACCAGGTCACGATCGGCACCAGCATGGCGCTGACCCTGTCCATCGACCACCGGGCCGTCGACGGCGCCACCGCCGCCCGCTTCCTCACCCTGCTG
>JAICUO010000934.1 GCA_025935815.1 Streptosporangiaceae bacterium | reverse complement strand
GGTGGCGCTGGCGCGCAGGACCCGGTCGGCGGCCCGCCACAGCATGCCGGGCGCGACCGCCAGGGTCTGGACCGCCCGGGCGACGTCGCCGTCGCCGAACGCCGCCTCCACGCGGGAGGCCAGCGAGGGCGCCGCCTTCAGGCCACGGGCGACCGCGAAGACATCCGCCGCCCCTGGCTGAGGCTGCTCGTGCGGGTGCAGCCGCTCCCCGAGCCGCTTCCACTGCTCGGGGTGCCGGTTCACATCGGCCAGCTTGCCCGGGGCGTTGCTGGCGACGACGTCCAGCGCGGTGAGCAGGACACGCCGCTGCGCGCGGGGCAGCGACCGGAACCGGGTCGCGGTCGCGAGCGTGACGTCCCCGCCGGAGAGCTCGGCGGCGATGCGCAGCACGTCGGTCGGCGTGTCGATCTCCGGCGCGCGGCCCGCGCGGACGCGGGCCGCGTTGATGACGGCCTTGTTCTCCCGCACCGGGATGTCCACGACGGCGGCGGCGGCGCCGGCGATGCTGCCGACGGCACCGCCGTGGTAGTCCGCGAGGAACCGCAGCGCGGCCAGTGCCTGGCCGTTCAGCGGCACCGTGCTCGCGGCCAGTTCGGCGTAGAGGCTGGCGGCCTCGTCCGCGAGCGAACCGCCCAGGTGCAGCACGGTGATCCGGTCGCTGAGGGCCGGGACCAGTTCGTCGTGCCGGGCCAGCATCTCCGCGTACGTGTGCTGGTAGTTGCCGTACTTCGGCAGGGACAGCAGGTTAAGGGCCAGGTCACCGCGAGGGCTCATGATGATCTCGGTGCCCGCGGCGGTCACCGGGTCGGCCAGGGCGTCCCTGATGCACTCCATCCAGAAGTCGAGGGTGTCGGGGACGTTCGCCGGGAAGTCGATGAAGTAGGCGTTGTGCTGGACGTGGTCGCCGGCCAGCTCGCGTGCCCAGCCGATGACCTCCACGCCCCTATCGATGGCAGGGCCCACGGGAAGCGCGCCGAGCGCGCTGAGGAGCTCGCCAGAGCACTTGAACCCGGCCTTCATGAGCGCCGCGTCCACCTGACGGGCGACGACGGCGGCGCGGTTTCCTTCTGCGGGCGTTTCCGCGGAGACGTCCGGTGCCACCACGCGGTGCCGCATGGTGAAGATGAGCTTTTCCGCGCTGATCATGTTCACTTCCCTACACCTCCCCCTCTGGTTTCGCTTCCTGTTGTGACGATCGCCGATGCAAGCCGGGCGCTGTGGCCGGGCGCTGTGGCCCGGTGCCGTGCGGGCGCCGACCCGGCGGGAGTCGAACCCGCGCCGACACTTTAGGAGAGTGTCGTCCTATCCGCTGGACCACGGGTCGCTGGAGTCGCGTTTCGGGGTTGAACCGAACATTGGCAGTTTTGCGGACTGCCCCCCACACCGGTGAGATACGCGACGCGAGCGCTTCCGCCTGGAGTCGAACCAGGTAGCCTTCCTTCGGACGGAAGGCTGTAATTCCGTTACCGGAAGCATTTTGAACCGATGGGACCTGCAAGTGAGTGCGCCGGGATGGATTTGCACCACCGATACCGCTAGGGTGACGGGTTTACAGGCCGCTGCATTACTACTCTGCCACCGACGCTTGGGGTGATCACCCGGGATCGAACCGGGACCTACAGGGTCACAGCCTGGTGTGCGAACCTCTACACCATGACCACCGTACCCAGTGAGGGAGTCGAACCCCCGCCCTCGCTTTGTAAGAGCGATACGCTTCCATTACGCCAACCGGGCTAATTTCACGCTTTTTTCGTTATAGTGGCATCCCCGGCAGGACTCGAACCTGCGACGCCAGATTCGTAGTCTGGCATGATCTCCTCTTCACCACAGGGATTCGGTCCCCCTGGCAAATCATGAAAGACCAGGGGGTCGCGACCGCGACCGGATTCGAACCGGCACCTGCCACCGTGACAGGATGGTGCTCTACCGTTGAGCTACACGGCCAATAGTGAGCTGGGCTCTCGCGAGAGGATTCGAACCTCTACCTAGCGGATTAACAGTCCGCTGTCCTGCCGATTGGACTACGCGAGATTGGGGGCGCGGGACGGACTCGAACCGTCATCACCCGGCTTATGGGGCCGGCATCCTTCCGTTAGACGACCGCGCAGTAGCCCCACGGAGGCTCGAACTCCGTTCCACTGCTTGAAGGGCAGTGATCCTAACCCATGGACGATGGGGCCTTGTGCACCTT
>JAICUO010000939.1 GCA_025935815.1 Streptosporangiaceae bacterium | reverse complement strand
GGGTGTGCGACAGATTTGTAGGTAGCCAGGGTCGTCTTTGACGCGGGGCTGGTCAGGCGGTTCGCGTCTGAGTGCGGGGCGTGTTGCAGATGGCTTCCCAGGTAGCGCTGGCCTCGCGGCAGCGGAGGGCGATGATGGAGTCCGCTCCGCTGGTGGTCCAGTGCATTCCTGCCTGCTTCAGTCGCTGGCCGACGATGGTTTTGCATCCGGCTTCGACGACGCCGGAGCCGACGAAAAGGCCGCGGGAGCGGAACCAGCGGTAGCGCATGCGGGGGGCGTTGTTGAGGAAGTAGCCGAGTTCCCTGCCGGTTTCCTCCTTCTTGAGTCCTTCGAGGGGGAACTCCCGGACGGCGGCCTCGATGCCGTCGATGTCGCCGTAGTCGAGGTCTTCGGCCCGGGCGGCGAGCCATTCCTGGTAGCGGTCGCCGAGCATGAACTCCAGGGAGCGGGCGAGACTGTGCAGGTGCTCGCGGGCGTGGTAGAGGTCCACGATCTGGGTGGCCTCGGGGAAGGTGGCGGCGGCGAGGTTCCAGATCCAGGCGGCGCCGTCGCCGATGAAGGTCAGCTGCCGGACGTGGTCTGCGCCGCGGCGGATCCCCTCGGCCTTGATCAGGTCCGCGAAGACGCTGGCGGTCTCGAAGGAGGCGATGCAGGTGGAGGAGGCCCGGTCCCGGGCCGGGCAGCCGTCGTCATCTAGCTCGTCCTGGGTGAAGAAGACGGCGAGCTTGACCTCGCGGGTGCGGGCCCGCCCGTCCTCGCCCTTGCCGTCGCGGCCTGCGGTTTCCCGGGCGGTCATGGGAACGCCGGTGCCGTCGGTCAGCATGTAGAGCATGTCCGGCAGCGGAGACGGCGGCAGCGGCACCAGCTTCCGGCCGGCGACCAGCGCGGCCCGCTCGCGCACCTGCGCGGCATGCGCGGCACCGCTGGCCTCGGCGGCGCGCTCGACCCGCTTGACGCTCAGGTGCACCCCGGCCAGGTCCTGGAGCATCGCGGCGGCGCCGGCGAACGGCCCGGCCGCCGCGGCCTTGTCGTTCATCGCGGTCAGCCCCGGGGACAGGGAGACGCCCGCGACGCCGAGCTCGGCATCGCGGGGGGCGAGCCCGTGCCCGCAGGCCGCGCAGTGGTACCAGGCCCGGCGCAGCGTAACCGGCCCGAGCACCGTGTCGAACGTCTTGTCCCGGTAGGAGACGAACTCCGCCTGGTGCCCGTTCCCGCAGTCGAGCCGGGTGCCGCGGAACCCAGGGTCAGCGGCGAGCAGTTCCCCGAGGATGCCGGCCCCGAGTTTCAGCATCCCGGCCCGGATCACCGTCTCGGCCGCCTTCAGCCCGGCATCCCCGCAGCCCAGCGACGCGGCGGCATCCGCGGCCAGCCGCGTGACCTCAGCGGCCCTGTCCTCCGCGAGCGCCTTCAGGAGCCCCCTTTTTCCCCTCCCGTCCCGGAGGGGTCCTCACCGCCGGCCTCGCCCGGCGTGACCGGCCGCGTATCGCAGATTGCCTCGTTCACCTCCGTGACCTGCCCGACCAGGTCCCGGAACCGCTGGTAGGCCGCGGTTTCCCGCCGCGCCTTGTCCAGCTCCGGGCCCGGCCGCAGGTGCCGCGTCCGCGTCCGGCCCCCGGCCCAGCGGCTCAGGTTGTACTGCGGGCCGTGGCCCGGGTGGCCCGGCGCTGCGCACGCGCAGTTCGGCTTCCCGCACTTGCGGCGCACCTCGTTCAGCGATCCCGGCCGGAAGTCCCCGACCCGGCTCAGCTCCCGGTAAAGCTCAGCTCGCCGCCGTTCCAGTTCCGGCAGCTCACCCGGTTCATCCGGCACCGCAGCCTCCCATCTGAGTAAGTACCTCACTCAGGTTAGGCCTGCAACCAGCTACAATCCAGAACCCCTACGAATGTGTCGCACACCCCCTTTCAGACCGAACGGGGCAGGTGTTACGCCCCGCTCCGCCCGCCTTGTCCCGCTGGGCTGGCCGTACGGTCCTGGCGGCCGCCCGGATTGGGTTTGATTTTCCTATCTGCCGGAAAAGCTATCCTCGAACCAGTGTCGCGTACCTGGTAAGTGGGGGTAGCCTGCGTCCACGCAGTATCAATCACATGGAACGATGGGGCCCATGAAGGGACGAGTTCTTGTCGTCGATGACGACGCCGCCCTCGCCGAGATGCTT
>JAICUO010000843.1 GCA_025935815.1 Streptosporangiaceae bacterium | reverse complement strand
CAGCCGCCCCGGCGAGGGCACCACCGTCACCGTGAGCTGGCCGGCATGACCGCCGTGCAGCCGAGAACACCGCAGCCGAGAACTGGGCCGCCGGGGACACCCCCGCCGGGGACACCCCCGCCGGGGACACTGCCGTCGGGGACACTGCCGCCGACGGCGATGATGTCCGGCCGCTACCAGCGGGCCTTTACCGTCGCGGTGGTCGTCCTGGTCGCGGGCTGGCATCTCGCCGGAGCGGGCGGGCAGTTGCTGCGCGACCGGCCGGCCTACGGCTCGTTCGCCTTCCAGGGCGCAATGTGGCTGGCCATGGCGCTGGCCATCACGGCCGGGTCGGTCCTGGTGCTGCGCGGAGCGCCGGGCTGGCGCCTGGCCTGGGCGGTGGCCCTGGTCGCGCTGGTGGCCAGCACGGCCGCGGCGGCGGCGAGCCCGGCTGGCCAGATGCTGGCGGTCAACTGGGCATGGGGGAGCGCGGGCTGGACGGGCGTGCTGGTACTGCTCCGCCGCCGGTTCGGCGAGCTCGCGTGGTTCCTCGCCGCCGAGGCCGTCGCCACCCTGGGCGTTCAGGCGGGGGACGGGCTGCACCGCACCGACCTGGCCGGGTTCCTCGCCGTGCTGGCCTGGTCGACCGGCGCCCAGGTGGCCGTCGCGGCCGGGGTCAGGGCGCTGGATGCCGCGGCCGGCCAGGCCGCCGCGGCGGCGCGCAGTGAGCACGCCGCGCGCGAGCGGGCCGCCACCGCGGAGATCATCCAGGCCGCCCGGCATGCCCGCTGGCTGGCACTGCAGGAAAGCGCGGTCCCGCTGATCGCCGAGCTAGCGGCGGGGACGGCCGACCCGGGCGACGCGCAGGTGCGCATCCGGTGCGCGGTCCAGGCGGCCCGGCTGCGCCGGCTGCTGGCCGAGGGCGATCAGGCCCCCGGGTCCCTGGTGCACGAACTGCACGCGAGCGCTGACGTGGCCGAGCGGCGCGGGGTCGCCATCGAGATCGAGACGGCCGGGCTACTACCGCAGGTGCCCGGCCGGGCCCGGCGGGTGATCACCGACGCCGCCATCGCCATCTTGACCGCAGCGCGCAGCCACGCGCGGATCACCCTGGCGGCGGTGGCCGATGGAATCGCCGTCAGCTTCGTCGCCGATACCGGCATGGCCGTCCGGCTGCCCGAGGCGGGCGACGGAGTCGCCATCGAGCAACAGCAAGACGACGGTACGATCTGGGCGGAGGCGCGATGGAACAGCCGGTGACGGCGGCGATCATCGAAGACCATCCGGTCGTCACCGAGGGGGTGGCGTCCTGGATCCGGTCCGATCCCGGCCAGCGGGTACGACTGGTGCAGACGGCCCGCGACCTGACCGGGTTTCGCGCCATGCCGCAGCCGTCGGCTGACGTTGTCATCCTGGACCTGGAGCTATCCGGCGAGCTGGTCATCACGCAGATCCCCGGGCTGGTGGCGGCGGGGTGCCGGGTGGTGGCCTTCTCCGGGCACAGCGACCCGGCCATCGTGATGGAGACGCTGGACAGCGGCGCGCACGCCTACGTCTCCAAGGAAGAGGGACGCGAGCACCTGGTCGAGGCCGTGCTGGCGGCGGCCGCCGACCGGCCGTACGTGACCCGGTCGCAGGCCCGGGCGATGCTCGCCGACCAAAGCCCGGCCCGGCCGGCGTTGTCGCAGCAGGAGCAGCAGGCGCTGCTGCTGTGGTTCCAGGGCATGTCGAAGGCGTCGGTCGGGCGGCGCATGTCGATCAGCGAGAACACGGTCCGGCAGTACATCAGCCGCGCCCGCGCCAAGTACGCGGCCACCGGGCGGACCGCGCCCAGCAAGGACGCGCTGCTCGCCCGCGCGATCGAAGACGGCGTGGTCAGGCCGGATGAGATCATCCCGTACCAGTCATTCGCCCGCGCCGCGGCGGACCAGCCCAGTCCGGGTGCCCCGGGCCGGTGAAACGGCCCGGCGCACCCGGACTCCCCCCCAAGAGCTGCCCCCGCCGGATCGGCCGCATGGCCAGCGCCCGGCCGCATGGCCGAACGCCGCGGCGTCATCACATCGCGGGGGCGGGCATAGTCAGCATTCCCGATTGAGGGGCACGCCGTCATGACGCCCGATCGGGTGACACGACGTGATCGCTGGCCGCGCTTGCGGCGCGAAGGTGCCTGGATACTCGCCGCGCTCCCGGGGCACCCTGGCAGTCATGGGTAACTCAATCGCACTTGTCACCGGAGCCAACAAGGGCATCGGGAAGGAAATTGCCCGCCTGCTCGTCGCCAGCGGCCTGACCGTCTACGTCGGCTCGCGGGACCCCGGGCGCGGGGAGCGCGCCGTGGCGGAGATTGGCGGCGATGCGCGGCCGCTCGTCATCGACGTGACCGACGAGGCGAGCATCGCGGCCGCGGCGGCCCGCGTGGCCGCGCTGGACATCCTGGTCAACAACGCGGGGATCTCCGGTGAGCTGATGACCGCGGGGCAGGAGGACCCGGCCGCGTTCCGGCGCGTCTTCGAGACGAACGTGATCGGGGTGGTCGCGGTGACGAACGCGTTCTTGCCGTCGCTGCGCCGCTCGGCCAGTCCCCGGATCGTGAACGTCTCCAGCGGGACCGGGTCGCTCGCGGTGGCGTCCAGCCATGAGGCGGCGGGATTCGCGGCCTATCGCTCGTCCAAGGCGGCGCTCAACATGCTGACCGTCTTGTACGCCAAGGCCCTGGCCGCCGATGGAGTCAAGGTGAACGCGCTGGCTCCCGGATTGCGCAAGACCGACCTCAACGCCCGCGCGGCCGCCAGCGAGGGCGACCCGGCCGAGGCGGCCGCGGGCGCCGTGCGGCTGGCGCTGCTGCCGGACGACGGACCGACCGGCGGGTTCTTCTCCTGGGACGGCAGCATCGTCCCCTGGTGACACGGTGCCCTGGTGACACGGTGCCCTGGTGACACGGTGCCCTGGT
>JAICUO010000397.1 GCA_025935815.1 Streptosporangiaceae bacterium | reverse complement strand
TGCCCGCCGCCGAGGCGGTCACAGCGGTGTCGACGTCTGGCGGGCCGGCGCCGGGGCCTGGGCCGGCGCCGCGTGAGGTCGCGGCCGCGGACGTGGCCGGCCTGCTCACCGCGCTGGTGGGCAAGTCGCTGGTCCTGGTGACGGCGGGCGGTGAGTCGGAGTACCGGTACCGGATGCTGGAGACGATCCGCGCCTACAGCGCGGACGTGCTCGCCGCCCGCGGCGAGCAGGCCTCAGTGCACGCGGCCCACGCGGCGTACTACCTCTCGGTGGCGACGCGCGCGCAGGCGGGGCTGGAGGGGGCGGACCAGGCGCGCTGGCTGGCGCAGCTGGGGCGCGATCACGACAACATCAGGGCCGTGCTGGAGCGGACGCTCGGGTCACCGGAGCCCGCCCGCTCCCCCGCCAGCACCACCACTAGGGCCATCGCCACCCATTCCCGCGCCAGCGTCCCCGCCACCACCGACAGCGGGGCGGAGCTGGGCGCTCGCATGGCCGCGCTGATGTGGCCGTTCTGGTACCGGCGCGGGGACTATCACGAGGCGCGGGCGTGGCTGGAACGGGCCGCCGAGATCGTGCTCCGCGAGCCGGTGGCCGCGCAGGTGATGGCCGCGGTGCTGACCGGCGCCGGCGTGCTGGCGTTCTTGCAGTGTGACTACGCGGTCGCCGGCGAGCGGCTCACCAAGGCCCGCGCGGTCTATGAGGAGGAAGGCGATCAGGTCGGCCTGGCCACCACGCTGCAACGGCTCGGGTCGATCGCCCGCGAGGAGGGCCGGTACGCCGATGCCCGGACGCTGCACGAGGAGAGCATGGCGATCTGGGAGGGCCTGGCGGACCCGGCCGGCGTCGCCGCCTCGCAGGACTACCTCGCGTTCACCGCGTGGCTGGCCGGAGAGGCGGAGCGGGCCGTCGAGCTGTCGGCGGCGGCGGTGGCCGCGTTCCGCGCCGGGCGGCTGCGGCAGGAGACCGCCGCCGCCCTGGTCAATCAGGGGGTCGCGGTGTGGCTGGCGGGCGACCCCGAGCGCGGCGGCGCCTTGCTGCAGGAAAGCCTGGACATCGCCACGCGGCTTGGCTACCAGGAGGGCATCGCGTGGGCGCTGAACGAGCTGGCGGTGATCATCGCCGACGATGACCCCGAGACCGCCGCCGACATGCTCGCCGAGAGCCTGGAGATCCACGCCAGCCTCGGCGACCGCTGGCGGGTCGCGAGCGTGACGGAGGCGATCGCCGGCCTGGCCGCCCGGCCGGACCTGGCGGGGGCGGCCGGGCCGGCGATCGCGACTACGATCCTCGGCGGCGCCGCCGCGTTGCGCGACTCGCTCGGCACGCCGGTGCCGCCCGCCGAGCGCACCGCGCGTGACCGTTGCGCGCGCTCGCTGCGGGAGCAGCTTGGCCGTGGATTCCCGGGGACATGGGATCGCGGGCAGGCGATGGCGCTGGAGGAACTCGTCGACGCGTCGCTGCGGGCGGCCCGCTTGGTGCAAGATCCCCTGACTGCCCAGGCGGTCCCGGCGACCGAGGGCGCGGCTGGCCAGCCGGGGGCTGGCTCCGCCCCCGCCGCGCTCTACGGACTGACCGAGCGCGAGCTCGACGTGCTGCGACTGCTCGGCGCGGGCCTGACTAACCGGCAGGTCGGCGCCCGGCTGCAGATCAGCACCGGGACGGCGGGCGTCCACGTGTCAAACATCTTGCGCAAGCTCGGCGCGTCCAGCCGCGCGCAGGCGGTCGGGGTAGCGCACCGCCTGGGTATCGGCGAACGCAGCACCGGCGAACGCGGCACCGGCGAACGCTAAGGGCGCCTGGGCCGCCGCGCTGGCCGCGCGGACCCGAGGCTGAATGGACCCCGGTACGGGACCCGCCAGGGCACCCGTACCGGGGCCGACGCCGCGCAGCGGCGCCCTGGCCTCCCGCAGCGCGGCGTCGGCCCCTGCCCGCTGGTTATGCCTTGGGGATCACCGCCTCGAATGATGGCGGGATTATCCACTGACCGTTGTGGCGCTGCACCGCGCCGGTGTACCTGACAGTCAGGGCGACCGTTCGCGAGAACGGAACATTGACCGACAAGGTACTGCCGGGGGCGACAAGCCGGGTCTGGTTTCGCCCGCCATTGACGGACCAGATAAGTTGCTCCCCGGTTTGCCCGGTGTTCTTAAGCGTCAGGATCAGAGTTCCATTCGCGCAGTTGCACGATACGGACTCCGACACTGTCGGCAAGGCCGGGCAGTCGATGACGAGGCGCCCCGGCAGGGCAATGATGCCGGACAGCTTGCCACCGACGTCGTACCGAACGCCGAACGTGAGGACCTGCGTATCCGGTATAACGGCCGTTACCGACTTGCAGGTTGCCGTGGCGCTGCGCGCGAATGACACCGCGCCCACCGTACGTCCGTTGCCGAACACGATGTCCGACGCTGCCGCCCCTCCCGCTGGCTGGCAGAACTTCACCGTGACCAGCGGGCGGCCACTGCACGCCGAGTTGCAGCTGTAGCTGATCGTCGGGCCGCCAGGACTTGCCTGGTAGGTGATGCTGGCGGTGGCGGCAGCTGGCCCCGTGCTGCTGACCAAGAGCTGCTCGCCGGGTTGCGGCAAGCTTGCCAGCATGGTGTTCCGGGGCAGGCCAACCGCGCGGGCAACCAGCTTGACAGGGCCGGCGCCGGTGCGCGTGTAGGTGAAGGTTGCCTGCCCGTTGCGGCCGGTCTTGACGAACTTCGCCACGATGGCGTTCGCTCCGGCCAGCTGCACCGTGATGCCGGGTACGCCACGGCGGCTGGCCGCCACGATGGCTACGGTGGCCGTGCCGGCCTGGCCGACGAGAACCTTCGTCCGTAGCGTGAGACCGAGCCTGTCCAGGCCGTAGTAGGCCTTGGCCTGGCTCACCTCGTTGGCCGCCATCCGGCCGATCTGGGTCTTGGCCGAGGTGTCGACTCCCGATGGCACGTCGCCGGCGATCTCGAGCAACGCCATGCGGGTTGCCGCCGCGACGTTGTTGCTCGAAGAGTTCCCCCACTGGCTGAGGACGAACGCTATCCAGCGCGACTTAGTCGCACCGACAACGAACTTCCTGCCGCCGGCGGTGACGAAAGGCAGGTTCGTGGTGAGGTGGAACCGTTCCTGGGTCAGTTTGAGACCGGGTTCGAGGCACCAGATTTTCCTCCCGTTGTCAACGTAGTAGCCGAACCACTCGCCGCGGATCACGAGACCATGGCCGCGGGGTGGTACCGCGGTCGGCGCTTGTGGCTGAGCGTTCGCGCTGGCGCCGGCCGGCTGGGCCGGCGCGGCGTGCACCACGCCGCCTGATCCGCCAATGCAGAGCACGGCTGCGAGTAGGGCAGCAAACACAGTCCGTACTAGGATCGTAGGCCGCAAAGACATACTCCGGTCCTTCCTCGTGTAAGGCTTTCACAACTTTGAGGTCATGCGAGGTTGTTGCAAGTGCCATTTTCTTCCCGGCTTTATAAAGCATTTCGAAAGTTAGCAACACGCCCGGATGCAGAGACCGATTCTTATCCGCGCATTTCAGACATTACGCGTTTTGCCGTCACCAAGTAACCCACGTAAGGCGCGATCCGACCGCCCTCCTTGGGCAGCCTATAACGGTCGCCCCCAGCTAGGCACAATCATAGATTTTTATTTCTGTCACTGGCGCCAAGCTTGTCACCCAGTAAACGGGTCACTCGAAGCAACCGGAGCCCTCTCGCCGCTATGGGCGCATATCTTCCATATATGGACATGACCCTCCACGGGCAATACCGATGTCGCCTGGGCCGGCTCGCTGCTGGCTGCCAATGGCAGCGGAGCCTATGTCCGGACCCTTTTTTGACCAGCACTCGCGCGGCGAGCCGCCGGTTCCTGGAGCGGGCGCCCGCGCGCCGCCCCGAGGTCATATTCCGCGATGAGGCGGGCCGGTCACGGGAACGGACGGACCGTTAAGCTGAGGCTTGTGCAGTTGGCGTCGTTTAATACGCGGGGCATTCCGGTGACGGGGTCACGGCTGGCGCAGCGGTACGCGGCGATCGGCGCGGTGTTTGAGGCCGGCGACGCGGACGTGGTGTGCGCGCAGGAGGTCTTCTCGTACTGGCACCTGCGGATGCTGGTGCGCCGGATGCCGTCGTTCCGGCAGGTCAACTACCGGCGGTCGGGCGGCGGGCCAGCCGGGGGGCTGGTGACGTTCTCGCGGCCGGCGATGACGGGCGCCCGGTACACGGGCTTCGGGATGCCGCCCCGGGCGGCGAGATTGTCGGGGCTGGAACGGCTGCGGGCGGGGTTCAAGGGCGCGCTGGTCACCCGGCTCGCGGAGTCCGGGCTGACTGTCGTCAACGTGCACCCGCTGGCTAACCGGGACGGCGACTGGTCGCCGGGGGGCCGGTTCTACCCGTGGCACCAGGCGCAACTGGCGACGCTGGCTGACGTGATCCGGGGCATCGCGGGGCCGGTGGTGGTGTGCGGGGACTTCAACGTCACCGGGACCAGTTCGCTGTTCGCGGGGTTCACGGCGGAAACGGGACTGTCCGACGTGTTCGAGGGCCGCTGTCCGGCGACGTTCCGCGCGCAGTACCTGCCCGCCGGGACGCCGCCGTCCGTCATTGACTTCATCCTGGCCGGCCCGGGGGTGCGGGCGGAGGCCGCCATGGTGTTGTTCGCCGGCCTGACCGAGATGCCGGGCGGGCCGGGGTATGTGTCCGACCACCTGGGCCTGTCTGCCCGGCTGCGCGTCACTCCCCCGTGACCGCCCCGCCAGGTGATGAAGATCGCGGTGGTCCCGGCGCGGTAAGGAGCGCTGTTCAAGATGGCGGGGGGACATCGCGGGTGGCGCACCCGGATAGCGACGGGTAATACGCCGGCGGGTTGTGCCGCACCGCGAACTCACCATCATCGCGCCCGTATAGGGAGCCGAGATAGGGCGCCAAGATAGGGAGGACGCCCCATGCGCGGCCCGGCCCGGGCGCGATTTCCTGTGATGGCAGGCAGCAAGGCCTGCTCAGATGTCTCGGGAGGGACTAGCGATGGCACTGTTCATGGACGCGCACAACCTCGGCGGCCCGGTCACGATCGACGATGTGGCGAAGGCGCACGCCGCTGACCTGGAAGCCCAGGACGCGCATGGCGTTCACTACCTGCGCTACTGGGTGGATCAGGAACACGGCAAGATCTTCTGCCTGGTCGACGCCCCGGACGCCGACGCCGCGGCGACGGTGCACCGCGAGGCGCACGGGCTCGTCGCCGACGAGATCTACCCCGTCACCGAGGGATCCTAGCCGTCCTCGCCGTTCACCGGGGCCTCCGGGTCGCGACGTGGCGGCCGGCGCGGTAGCCCATCGTCACGCTGGAGCCGATGCAGGCGCCGCCGCCCGGATACGTTCCGCCGAGCACCGCGGCGGAGGTGTTGCCGACCGCGTAGAGCCCGTCGATGACCGGGACGCGGTTGCCCAGCACCCGCCCGTCCTTGTCGACGCGGCAGCCGCCGTTGGTGCCGATCGTGCCCGGCCACTGCTGGATGGCGCCGAAGGGAGGGCCGAGGACTGGCTTGTGGTGCACGGTGTCCGGGCCGGTGAGCACGTCCCGCTGCCCGGGATCGCCCCAGTCGGGGTCCTCGCCCCGCTCGGCGTGCTCGTTGTAGCGCTTGACCGTCTCCTCCAGCGCGTCGGCGTCGACGCCGATCTTCCCAGCCAGCTCGCGGACGGAGCCCGCGAGCGCCACCCAGTCCGGCGGGTCCTGGCCGTCCGGGCCGGCCAGGCTCAGCTCGATGCCGGGCTTGGCCCCCATGATCCCGCGCTTGAGGTGCCGGGCGCCGAAGACCACCCACGCCGGGGGCTTGTTCGCGAACCCCGGATAGCGCTGGTCGTAGAACCCGAAGGGGTGCGAGAAGTCGTTGTAGGTGTAGCCGCCGTGCATGAACCGGCGACCGAGCTGGTTGACGATGATGGAGCCCGGGCCAAGGCCCATCATCATCTGCGGCAGCGGCTTGCCGTCGCGGCCCTTCTCCCACAGGTCGTAAACGACGCCGAAGCCGAAGAACGTCGTCATCGACCCCATCTTGGCCCCGGCCTCCATCGCCATCAGGTGGCCGTCACCAGTGTTCTCCCAGGGCGTCATCGGCTTGACCTCGTACCCGATATAGGCCTTGACCATTTCCGGGTTCCACTCGAAGCCACCGCAGGCGAGGACGACGCCCTTACGCGCGCCGATCCGGCGCTCGCCGCCCGGGAAGCCCCGGTCAGCCACGATCACGCCGAAGACGGCCCCGTCGGCCATGATCAGCCGGGTGGCGGGGGCGGACGTCCACACCTGGACGCCCCGGTCGAGCACGGCCTTGAACAGCGGGGCGATCAGGCCGCCGCCCTTGGCCCGCCATCCCTCGCGCTGCCGCGTGGCGAGCTCGTCGGGGCCGACGTCGCCGCGTCGCTGCTCGGGGAAGCTGACTTCGGCGGGCGGAACCCACGGGCCGGAGTTGACCAGCTTCGCCAGCTCGCCCAGCTTGGCGCCCGCCGGGTACGGCATGGCCGCCACGGTGCGGGGAAAAGGCTGGCAGCCGGGCAGCCGGTCGCCGATCACCGAGTAGTAGTCGTCCAGGGATAGGTGCGGCTCCGACTGGTAACCGGTGTGCGCTTCCAGGTACTCCAGCGCCTCCGGCGCGGTGTCGACGTAGACCTCGATCAGCGAGGGGTCGGCCGCCCGCCCGTCCGACAGGCGGGTGACATAGGCGATCGCGTCCTCGCGGGAATCGCGGCCGGCGATGTGCCGGTTATTCGGGATCCACATGTCGCCGCCGGACACGGCCGTGGTGCCCCCGATGAACCGCGACTTCTCCGCGACGACAACGCTCGCGCCGCC
Source organism: Streptosporangiaceae bacterium (assembly GCA_025935815.1). Taxonomy (GTDB): domain Bacteria; phylum Actinomycetota; class Actinomycetes; order Streptosporangiales; family Streptosporangiaceae; genus Trebonia. Next base: position 564 of record JAICUO010000397.1, on the reverse strand, counting down.
GTCGGCCGCGAGCAGGGCGGCGGTCAGCGCTCCCCCGCCGCTGCCCACCACGATGACATCGAAGATGTCGTCCAACGGGTACGTCTGATCTCCGGGCACAGGAGGCTCCCAAGCAAGTCGGCAGTGCTGACACTGTAGGCCCGCGAAACTGGCCTGACCAAGGAGCGCGTTCCGGTGACTGGAACGCGCGGCGTCCCGCTCACCGGGAAAGGGCTATTCCCGGCCCGGGTGGCGAGGGCTAGCTTTACAGGCGTGACTCTTGACCAGACCCAGCGCGCGGCGGCAGCCGAGTCGCTATGGGCAGCCGACCGCGACCGGGCGCCGATCGAGCCGCTGACGCAGGAGTACCCGGGCATCGACGTGGCGGACGCCTACGAGATCCAGCTCATCAACATCCGGCGCCGCCTGGCCGGCGGCGCCCGGGTGCGCGGGCACAAGGTCGGCCTGTCCGCACCGGTGATGCAGCAGATGATGGGCGTCAACGAGCCCGACTACGGGCACCTGCTCGACACGATGACGCTGTCGCCGGACGAGCCCATCCCGGTCAGCCGGTACTGCTACCCG
>JAICUO010000105.1 GCA_025935815.1 Streptosporangiaceae bacterium | reverse complement strand
AGTTATGCCGCGATACGCGGCATAACTGACGGCACTCACCCAGCCGCGCGACAGGAGACCGCCCGTGCTGTCCGAGATGTCCGATTTTCAGGTTCCGCGCGGGCCGGTCGCGCACTTCGGTCCCGGCGCGGCGAGCCAGCTGCCGCGGATCGTCCGCCAGGCCGGCGCCGACGCGGTCCTCATCGTCACCGACGCCGCGCTCGCCCGGACTCCGGTTATCCCGGCGGTCGTCGCCCCGCTCGAGACGGCGGACATCCCGGTAAGCGTCTTCGACGGCGTCCATCCCAACCCCACGACCGACGACATCGCCGTCGGCGCCGGCGCGGTGCGGGCGCTGGGCGGCCGCGGGAAGGTGGCGGTCGTCGCCGTGGGCGGCGGGTCGCCGATCGACGCGGCCAAGGGCATCGCGCTGGCCGCGGTCAACCCGCAGCGCGGCCGCCAGCTGGACTACCGCAGCGACTTCGCGGTGCCCGCGCTACCCCTGATCGCCATCCCCACCACTGCGGGCACCGGTGCCGAGACCAACGCGTTCGGCGTGGTCACCGACCCCGCCCGGCACCGCAAGTTCTACGTGGGGCACCACACGGCCATGCCAGTGGCCGCGATCTTGGATCCGTCGCTCACGCTCGGGCTTCCCCCCGCCGGGACGGCGGCTACCGGCATGGACGCGCTGACCCATGCGACGGAGTCGTACCTGTCGGTCCGGCCCAACCCGTACTCCGCGGGGGTGGCGCTGCAGGTCATCCGGATGGTGGCGCGGTATCTCCCGGCGGCGGTCGCCGACGGCGGCGACGTCGAGGCGCGGTCTCAGATGCTGCTCGCCGCCCACATGGCGGGCCTCGCGATGGCCGGGACGGGCCTGGGCATCGTCCACGCGATCGGCCACTCCCTCGGCGGCCGGTGGAACATCGCGCACGGGGTGACGCTCACGATGGTCATTCCCGACTGCCTCCGCTTCAGCCTCCCGGCCCGGCCCGGCCAGCTCGCCGACATCGCCTTCGCCCTCGGCGCCGGCGACACGAGCGCGACGCAGGCCCGCAACGCAGAGGCCGCCATCGAGGAGATCACCTCGCTGCGCGCGATGCTCGGCATGACCACCCACCTGGGCGACTACGGCATCAGCGAGGCTGATTATCCCCTGATAGCCGCCGACGCCCTCGACGACGAGGTCCTGGCGAACACTCCTCGCCCGCCCACCGCCGACGACATCACGCGGATCCTGGCCGCGAGCACGGTTTGAGAGAGCACGGTCTGCGAGAGCACGGTCCGCGGGAGCACCGCTTGAGGGCACAGGGACCGGGGAGTCGAAGGGGGGCGTAGCCTCCCTGGAGGGCGCCGCGGGGGCGGAGCGGGCCAGGACCGCGAGGGCCGCGCTGGTGACCGCGACCGCCACCGCCGCGCCGACGGCGCTGGCCAGGCCAACTCGCGGGGCCTCGCCGAGCAGGCCGACGCTAACCGCCACGCTCGCCACCGGGACGACCGCCGAGATCAGCGGCAGCGTGACGAGCGGCCGCCCGGCCTGGTAGGCCGTCTGCGTGAGCAGGATGTTCGCGATGCCCGCCACGATCACGGCGTAGGTCGTCCACGACGTCATGACCGCGGCCAGGCCGTGGCCGTGGCCGAGGACGTGAGTGAACGCCATCGTCACGACCGCCGAGCAGGCGTCGCCGGCGCCCGCCGCCACGGCCAGCAAGATCGCCCGGCGGCATCCGGCCGCGCGCAAGCCGGCGAGGGTGAGTATCGCGGCGCTGCCCCCGAGTAGGAGTGCCGCGAGCAGGGTGAGGTGCGGCATGCCGTGCCCCGGGCCGTGGCCATGGCCGCGCGGCGCGGTCAGGAACAGGAACACCGTGATGCCGGCCACCACCGTCAGCGCGGCCGCCGCCGATGACGGGGTGGGCTTGCGGCCCGACCAGAGCTGGACGAGCACGACGGCGACGATGAGCTCGGTCGCGATCAGCATCTGCACGGTGTCCAGCGGCCCGCTTCGCAGCGCGGCCGCGTGCACCGCGAACCCCCCGAACTGGGCGGCGAACCCGAGCAGCCACAGGGGATTGCGCGCCAGGTGCACCAGCAGCGTCAGCTTGCCCGCGGATTGCTCCGGCGCCCGTTCCGCCTGCCGCTGCTCCAGTGCCGCCGCCGCACCGTACAACCCGGCGGCCACCAGTGAGGTCACGATCATCCCCGTCATGCCATCAACGCTAGAAGCCACGAGGCTGCGCCGACATGAGGCAAGTCCCCCAATTCGACCCTGAGTACAACCCCACCCCTCGGGGGGGTTAACCCCACCAAGGGCGGCTAAGCAGCGGGGAAGGTGGCCCCCGGCGGGTATCTCACGGCGGCGGGGCGGCGTGGCTAACGGGATGCCGTTGAGCGATGATGATCGTGTGACAGACCGGGTGGTACGCGCGCCTCGGGGCGCGGCTTTGACGTGCAAGGGGTGGCCGCAGGAGGCTGCCATGCGGATGCTCATGAACAACCTCGACCCGGAGGTCGCCGAGCACCCTAGCCAGCTGATCGTCTACGGCGGCTCCGGGCGAGCGGCACGGAGCTGGCAGGCGTTCGACGCGATCGTCGCGACGCTGCGCGACCTCGAGCAGGACGAGACGCTGCTGGTCCAGTCGGGCAAGCCGGTCGGCGTGCTGCGGACGCACGAGTGGGCGCCGCGGGTGCTCATCGCCAACTCCAACCTGGTCCCCCAGTGGGCGACCTGGGATGAGTTCCGCCGCCTGGAGCACCTTGGCCTCACCATGTACGGGCAGATGACGGCCGGGTCGTGGATCTACATCGGCACCCAGGGCATCCTCCAGGGCACCTACGAGACCTTCGCCGCCATCGCCGCCAAGCGGTACGGCGGGTCCCTGGCGGGCACGATCACGCTGACGGCGGGCCTGGGCGGCATGGGCGGCGCGCAGCCGCTGGCGGTCGCCATGAACGGCGGTGTGGTCATCTGCGTCGACTGCGATCCCTCCCGCGTCCAGCGCCGGATCGAGCAGGGCTACCTCGACGAGCAGGCCGGCGACGTTGACGACGCCGTGCGCAAGGCGGTCGCCGCCCGGAACGCGCGCGTCCCGCTGTCCCTCGGCCTGGTCGGCAACGCCGCCGACATACTGCCGCGGATGCTGGCCAGCGGGGCGCCCATCGACATCGTGACCGACCAGACCTCGGCGCACGACCCGCTGACGTACCTGCCGAGCGGGGTGGCGTTCGAGGACATGGCGGCCCTGCGCGCCGAAGACCCGGCGGGGTTCACCGCGCGGGCGCGGGAGTCGATGGCCGCGCACGTCGCGGCGATGGTCGGCTTCATGGATGGCGGGGCGGAGGTGTTCGACTACGGCAACTCGATCCGGGGGGAGGCCGAGCTGGCCGGGTATGAGCGGGCCTTCGCGTTCCCGGGGTTCGTGCCCGCCTACATCCGGCCGCTGTTCTGCGAGGGCAAGGGCCCGTTCCGGTGGGCCGCGCTGTCCGGCGATCCCCAGGACATCGCGGCGACCGACCGCGCCGTGAGCGAGCTGTTCCCCGACAACGATCCGCTGAACCGGTGGCTGCGGATGGCGGCCGAGAAGGTCAAGTTCCAGGGGCTGCCCGCCCGGATCTGCTGGCTCGGGTACGGCGAGCGGCACCTGGCGGGCCTGCGGTTCAACGAGATGGTCGCCCGCGGTGAACTGGCCGCGCCGATCGCCTTGGGCCGCGACCACCTGGACACCGGCTCGGTGGCCTCGCCGTACCGGGAGACCGAGGGGATGGCCGACGGCTCGGACGCGATCGCCGACTGGCCGCTGCTGAACGCGCTCGTCAACACCGCCTCCGGCGCGTCCTGGGTGTCTATCCACCACGGCGGCGGCGTCGGCATCGGCCGGTCCATCCACGCCGGGCAGGTCTGCGTCGCCGACGGGACCGAGCTGGCGGCGGCCAAGCTGGAGCGGGTCCTGACCAACGACCCGGGAACCGGCGTGATCCGGCACGCCGACGCGGGCTACGAGAGCGCGCAGCGCGTCGCCGACGCGAGTTCCCTGCGCGTCCACGTGGGCCCGGGCTCATGACCAGCACGCCCGCGACCGGGCCGGCGCGGCGCTGGCACGCGGAGCGCGCGTGGCTCGGCGCGGCCGGCGCGCGCCACGCCCGGCAGTCGTGGGCGGTGGCCGATGATCCCTCCTGGGTCGCCTCCGACGTGCTCATCGAGGCGGTTGGGGAGCGGTTCGGCGCCGTCGTGGTCGGCGTGCCGGCCAGCCAGGTCCCCGCGGGCACGATCCGGTTGCCCGGCCTCACGCTGCCCGGCCTCGCCAACGCCCACTCGCATGCCTTCCACCGGGCGCTGCGCTGCCTCGGGCCGGAGGCGGGTGACTCGTTCTGGAGCTGGCGCGAGGAGATGTACCGGGTGGCCGCCCGCCTGGATCCCGACACCTATTACGCGCTCGCGCGGGCCACCTTTGCGGAGATGGCCCTGGCCGGGATCACCTGCGTGGGCGAATTTCACTACATTCACCACAACCCCGACGGCACCCCGTACGCCAACCCCAACGAGGTCGGCCTCCGCCTCATCGACGCCGCCGAGGCGGCGGGCCTGCGGATCACCTTGCTCGACGCCTGCTACCTGGCCGCCGGGTTCGAGGCCAACGGCCAGGCCCGCCCGCTGACCGGGGCGCAGCTGCGGTTCGGCGACGGCGACGCGGCGGGCTGGACGGCGCGGATGGCGGGCTTCAGCTGCGATGCCCACGGCATGGTCGGCCCGCACGCCCGGATCGGCGCGGCGATCCACTCCGCGCGCGCGGTCCCGCCCGACCAGATGCCCGAGGTCATGGCCTGGTCGCACCACCATGGCGCGCCCGTCCACGTGCACCTGTCCGAGCAGCCGCTGGAGAACGCCGAGACGCGGGCCGCTTTCGGGCAGACTCCCGCTGAGCTACTCGAAGACGCCGGGGTCCTTGGCCCGCGATCGACCATGGTCCACGCGACCCACCTCACCGAGCGCGACATCGAGCTGCTGGGCGGCTCACGCTCCGCGGTGTGCATGTGCCCGCTGACCGAGGCCGACCTGGCTGACGGCGTGGGGCCCGCCCCGGCGCTGGCGGCCGCCGGGTGCCCGCTAAGCCTGGGGACCGATGGCCACAGCGCCATCGACATCTTCCAGGAGGGGCGCTGGCTGGAGCTGTCGCAACGGCTGGTGACCCGCAAGCGCGGGCATTTCCGGGGCGCCCACCTCGCGATCGCGGCCACCGCCAGCGGGCACACCTGCCTGGGCTGGCCGGACGCGGGCGAGATCATGCCCGGCGCGTACGCCGACCTGGTGACCATGTCGGGGGACAACCCCCGGGTCGCCGACGCCAGGTGGGGGCATCCGCTCTCGTCGGTGTTCTTCGCCGCGACGGCGGCCGACGTCCGTCACGTGGTCGCCTCCGGGCGTGACATCGTCCGCGACGGCCAGCACCTGCTCGTCGGCGACGTAGCCGGCGAGCTGGTCACCAACGCGTCGCCGGACGGCCAGCCGTCCGGCCGTTTCGCCGCCGTCGCCGCCGCGGCGCTGGTCATCGAGGGGGACCGGATCGCCTGGACCGGCCCCGCCGGCCACGCCCCGCCCGCCGACGCCGTCATCGACGTGCACGGCCGCGCCGTTCTTCCCGGCTTCGTTGACTCGCACGCGCACCTGGTGTTCGCGGGCGAGCGATCCGCCGAGTTCGCCGCCCGGATGGCCGGCCAGCAGTACGCCGCCGGGGGCATCCGCTCGACCGTCGCCGCGACCCGCGCCGCGCCCGATGACCAGCTGCGCGCGCGCCTGGCCGCGTTCGCCAGCGAGATGCTCCGCCAGGGCACGACGACGTTCGAGTGCAAGTCGGGCTACGGCCTGACGGTCGGCGACGAGGCCCGCTCGCTGGCCATCGCGGCCGAGGCGACGAGCGAGGTGACGTACCTGGGCGCGCACGTGGTCCCCGTTGAGTACGCCGATGACCCCGCCGGGTACGTCCAGCTGGTCTGCGGCCCGATGCTGGAGGCCTGCGCGCCGCACGCCCGCTGGGTGGACGTGTTCTGCGAGCGCGGCGCGTTCGACGGCGACCAGGCGCGGGCCATCCTCGCCGCTGGCCGCGCGCGCGGCCTCCGGCCGAGGGTCCACGCCAACCAGCTCGGCCCCGGCCCCGGCGTCGCCGTGGCGGTCGAGGCCGGGGCCGCCTCCGCTGATCACTGCACGTTCCTCAGCGACGCCGACATCGACGCGCTCGCCTCGTCGGGGACGGGGCCGGGGACGGGGACGGGGTCGGGGACGGCAGCGGACGGCACTGCCGGGGGCCGCATTGCCGAGGGCACCGTGGCCACGCTGCTGCCCGGCGCGGAGTTCGGCACCCGGCAGCCGTATCCCGACGCCCGCCGCCTGCTGGACGCCGGCGTGACGGTCGCCCTCGCCACCGACTGCAACCCCGGCTCCTCCTACACCTCCAGCATGCCGTTTTGCATCGCGCTGGCCGTCCGCGACATGCGCATGACGACCGCCGAGGCGCTCTGGTCGGCCACGGCCGGCGGAGCCCGCGCGCTGCGCCGGGCCGACGTCGGCTACCTGGCCCCCGGCGCCCGGGCCGACCTCATCGTGCTCGATGCCCCCTCACACGCCTACCTCGCCTACCGCCCCGGCGTCCCCCTCGTCAGCGACGTCTGGCAGGCCGGCCAGCTCAGTGCTGCCCAGGACCGTAGCGGCCCCGGAACCGGACCAGCGGCTCCCCGGACTCGGCCACGTACGCGACGCCGGTGACCGCCGAGATCACCAGCAGGTGGTCACCGGCCGGCACCCGGCGCACGACCGCGCACTCCAGCGCGGCCAGCCCGCCGTCGGGGATCAGCGCCCCGGACCCCGCGCCCCGGGTGTGCGGGACCCCCTCGAGGATCAGCCGGGCCGACGGGCGTCCGGACGCCGCGAACTGCCCGGCCACCACTCGCTGCGCCGAGGACAGCAGCGTGACGGCGAACCGCGCGGCCGGCAGCGACGGCCGGCTCAGCACCTCGGCCGGATAGGAGCCCGCGATCAGCGAGACCAGCACCATCGGCGGGTCGAGGGACACCGGGCAGAACGCGCTGACCGTCGTCCCGATGTCGTCGCGGTCATCGGCGATCGTGACCAGCGTGACCCCCGCCGCCCACGCCGACAGCGCGCTCGCGAGGTCCGCCGCGTCCGCGGTGGCCGGGAATGAGGGGATGGGCAAGCGAGAGTCGGTCATGACATCCCAGTGGCATTCGGGAGGGGACTTAAGGCACCCATAGCCTATGGCCTAGCTGATCCGCCACGTTCCCGGCAGCAACAGCGGTCCGTACGGCGGCAGGCCGACCTGGGCCGCGATCTCCCACGCGGGCCCCCAGCCCTCGGTGAACGCCGCGCGCAGCAACCCCGCCGCGGCCGGCGCCGCCTCGCTGGACTCCGCCGGGCGGAGCTGGTCGAGCGGGCCAAGCTTCGGAAAGACCCGTACCGGCGCGTCGATCGGGAGCCCGCCCCGGCGGCGGGCGATCGCGACCGCCTCGCGCAGCCCCCCGGTCTGGTCGGCCAGGCCGTTGGCCACCGCGTCGGCGCCACTCCAGACCCGGCCCCGGGCCAGCTCGTGCACCCGGTCCTCGGAAAGCCGCCGCCCCGACGCCACCTTCGCCACGAAGTCCCCGTAAATGGCGTCCAGCCACACGTTGATCCGGCCCCAGTCGTCCTCGCTGAACGGGCGGGCCAGGGAGAACATCGTCGCGTTGGACCCGGCCGTGATGGTCTCGCTGTTGATGCCGGCCCGGCCGAACAGCTCGCGCAGCACCGGCTTGCCCATGATCACCCCGATGGAGCCGGTGATCGTGCCGGGCTGGGCGACGATCACGTCGGCCGGCGCGGAGATGAAGTACCCGCCGGACGCCGCGACGTCGCCCATCGAGACGATGACCGGCTTGCCGGCTCCCCGGATCCGGACCACCTCGCGCCAGATCACGTCCGACGCGGTGGCCGAGCCCCCGGGGCTGTTCACCCGCAGCACGACCGCCCGCGCCCGCTCGTCAGCCGCCGCCGCGCGCAGCGCGGCGCTGATGGTGTCCGACCCCATGCCGCCGCCGCCCACCGGCCCCCGGCCGCTGCGCCCGGACCGGATCATCCCGTGCGCGTAGATCATCGCGACGTACTTCTCGCCGCGCGGGCCGGCCTGCACGCGGCGCGACACGCTCGCGAGCGCGTGCATCCGCTGGTAGCGCTGCAGGTACAGCAGGGTGGCGTCGGGCCCGGCGGTCTTGCGGACCGCGTCGTAGACCTCATCCCGGTAGCCAAGCTCGTCGACCAGGCCCTCCTCCAGCGCCTGCTGCGCGAGGAACGGCCCCTGGTCCAGCAACGCCCGTGCCTGCTCCGCGGACTTGCCCCGGCAGGCCGCGATCCCGTCCGCGACCTGCTCGGCGACCGACTCCACGAGCCGCGCGGCGGCCTCGCGGGCCGGCTCGGTGAACCCGGTCTCGGTCAGCTGGTCGGCCGCGGACTTGTACTCGTAGCGCTTGGCGCTCTGGAACGACACGCCCGCCTTGGCCAGCGCGTCGTGCAGGAACAGCTGCTCCACGGCGATCCCGGTCAGCCCCAGCGTGCCCGTGGGCTGCAGCCAGATCTTGTCGAACGCGGTGGCCAGGTAAAACGGCAGGTTCCCGCGCGTGAACTCGCCGAAGGTCTCCGCCCACGCCACCGCGACCTTGCCTGACCTGCGGAAGTCCAGGATGGCAGCGCGCAGTTCCTGGATCCGGGCCACCCCGATCCGGCCGCCGCCCACCCGGACGACGAGCACCTTGACCCGGTCGTCGCGGCCGGCGCGCCGCAGGCCCTCCAGGACGTCGGGCAGCCGCAGCCGGCGCATCGTCAAGATCGCCGACACCGGATCGCCGGGCGGCCCCTCGGCCAGCCCGTCGCTAAGGTCGAGCTCCAGGATCAGCGGCCCGGTCCGACGCTTCTGCAACCGCGCCACCTGCCCGGTGATCTGACTCGTCAGCTGGCTACTGCGCACATCGCCCCCCGGTAGATTGCCGCCATGCCGCCAAGCTTATGCTGCCGCGGGCTAGTCTCTCTTCCTATGCACAACGGTCCCGGGGTGACTGCTCATTTCCACCGACCCCGCTAGCGCCGACCCGGGCAGAGTACCCGGCCCTATCCCGACGATCATCGTCGACGTCGCCAACGTGATGGGCGCCCGGGCGGACGGGTGGTGGAAGGACCGGGCCGGAGCCGCCGTGCGCCTGTGCGATGACGTCGCGGCCCTCTCCAGCAGCGGCCGGGCCGGCGGCGGCGCGGGGCAGCGTCACTGGGTCATGGTCCTTGAGGGCCGCGCCCGCGCCGCCGCCACCGACCCGGCTCTTGATTTGATGGATTCCGACGCTGCCGTCACGTTGGTCCTCGCCCGCGGATCGGGCGACGACACGATGGCACGCATAGCGGCTGAGCTGGGCGAATGGTGTACGGTGGTGACCGCCGACCGCGAGTTGCGGCGGCGCTGCGAGCGGGCCGGGGCGGGTGTGGCCGGACCTCGGTGGCTCCTCGGCCTCCTCTGACCGCGTAACGTTGCCGTTATAACTTTCACGCCTGCTGCATGGCCGCCATGGGGCGGGGTAGCGCATGTCCGTGTGGGGGAGCGCTGCCCGGCCAGTCCGTCAACGACCAGAAACTGACGCGCATGTACGTGATCTTCGTTCTCGCCATCATCCTCATCGCCTGCCTGTTCTTCCTGCTCGATCGCGCCCTGAAGGCGATCCAGCGGGGCCGTCGCCGGCGTAACGCCAGTGAGCGGCTCGTCGCCGCCGCGATAGCGGCCGAAGAGCAGCACAGACGGCGGGAACAGCAGCACAGGCAGCAGAAGGCGCAGCAAGAAGCGAGCACGGCGCTGACGAACGTCCTGCCCGCGATCAGAAGCGAGGACGACGGCCCCCGCCGGGTCGCCTAGCGCCTCCGGCTAGTCGGGGTCGGGCACCAGCCAGACCGCGCCGAGCGGCGGCACCGCGATCGTCGCCGAGGCGGGCCTGCCGTTCCATCCTTCGGGACTGGCGTGCACCGTGCCCAGGTTGCCGAACCCGCTGCCGCCGTAGATCTCGCTGTCGGTGTTGAGCACCTCGCGCCAGCGACCGGGCCGCGGCAGCCCGATCCGGTAATCCGAGTGCGGCATCGCCGAGAAGTTCACCACGCAGGCCAGCGTCGGCAGCACCGGGCCGTTGATGCCCGGTCCCGGCATCGGCGTGCCGAAGCGCAGGAACGACAAGACGTTGCCGGCCGCGTCGCTGGGGTCGATCCAGGAGAACCCCTCCGGGACCGAGTCCTGCGACCACAAGGCGGGGTTCGCCTTGTACACCGCGTTCAGGTCGCTGACCAGGCGCTGCATGCCGGAGTGGACGCCGTACTCCAGCACCCACCAGTCCAGGCCGTTGTTCTCCGACCACTCGGACTGCTGGCCCCATTCGCTGCCCATGAACAGCAGCTGCTTGCCGGGGTGCGCCCACATGTAGCCGAACAGTGCCCGCAACCCGGCGAACCGGCGCCATTCATCGCCGGGCATCTTGCCCACCAGGGAGCCCTTGCCGTGCACGACCTCGTCGTGCGACAGCGGCAGGATGAAGTTCTCCGAGTACGCGTACACCAGGGAGAACGTCAGCTCCCCGTGATGGTGCTGCCGGTAGATGGGGTCCCGCTTGACGTACTCAAGCGTGTCGTTCATCCACCCCATGTTCCACTTGAAGCCGAACCCGAGCCCGCCCTGGTCGACTGGCCGGGAGACGCCCGGCCAGGCGGTGGACTCCTCGGCGATCATCGTGATCCCCGGGATCCGCTTGTAGCAGGTCGCGTTGACCTCCTGCAGGAACGAGATGGCGGCGAGGTTCTCCCGGCCGCCGAACTCGTTCGGCATCCACTCGCCTTCCTTGCGCGAGTAGTCCAGGTACAGCATCGACGCGACCGCGTCCACCCGCAGCCCGTCGATGTGGAACTCCTCGAACCAGTAGATCGCGTTGGCGACCAGGAAGTTGCGCACCTCGCGGCGGGCGTAGTTGAACACCAGCGTGCCCCAGTCGGGGTGCGCGCCCAGCCGCGGGTCGGAGTGCTCGTACAGCGCCGTGCCGTCGAACTGCGCCAGCGCCCAGTCATCGCGCGGGAAGTGCGCGGGAACCCAGTCGACGATCACCCCGATGCCCGCCTGGTGCAGCCGGTCGACCAGGTAGCGGAAGTCATCCGGGTTCCCGTACCGCGAGGTGGGAGCGTAGTAGGAGGTGACCTGGTACCCCCACGAGCCGCCGAACGGGTGCTCGGCGACCGGAAGGAACTCCACGTGCGTGAAGCCCATGTCGAGGACGTACGCGGTGAGCTGGTCAGCCAGCTCCCGGTAGGAAAGGCCCGGCCGCCACGAGCCGAGGTGCACCTCGTAGACGCTCATCGGGCCGGTCACCGGCTGCTGCTGGCTTCGCGTGGCCAGCCAGTCCCCGTCGTCCCACTTGTGCGAGGACTCGAACACCACCGACGCGGTGCCCGGCGGCACCTCGGCGAACCCGGCCATCGGGTCCGCCTTCTCCCGCCATGTCCCGTCGGCCCCGCAAATCGAGAACTTGTACCGGGCGCCCGCGCTGACCTCCGGGATGAACAGCTCCCAGACGCCCGATGATCCCAGCGAGCGCATGGGATGCGAGCGCGCGTCCCACACGTTGAAGTCGCCGGTTACCCGGACGCCGCGAGCGCTGGGCGCCCATACGGCGAACGAAGTGCCGACGATTTCCCCGCCGAACGAGCCCGGGGTGCCGGCGGGGAACCGCCTTACCCGCGCGCCAAGCACTCGCCAGAGCTCCTCGTGCCTGCCCTCGGCGATCAGGTGCAGGTCGAGCTCGCCGACCGTCGGAATGTGCCGGTAAGGATCATCTTGCAGGCGCGGTGACTCGGAGCCGTCGCCACGCTCCGTTACGCTGCCATCTCCCTCGTAGGTGACTACCAGCCGGTAGTCCGGTACGGTGGTCACCGTTGCGGGGAGTGATCCTTCAAACACGCCCTGGTGGAGGTGGGGCATCGGGTAACGGCTACCGTCAGCCAAGACAGCGGTGACGGAGGCGGCCAGCGGGCGCAGCGCGCGGATCGTGACGTGCCCGTCCGGGTGCTGGTGCGCGCCGAGAATAGCGTGCGGGTCGTGGTAGTGGCCCGCGACGAGCCGGTCGATCTCGCCGAGCAGCGGGTTGGCTGGCTGAGCAGTGACGTCGTCAGGCTGTGATGACGGCGGCTGCGGCATTTCAGATGGCTTCATGTCGCTCACGGGTATCGTGCCGGGCTAGAAGTCTGCTAGGGACTCTAGCGGGATGGGTAGCCATGAGGGGCGGTGCCTGGCTTCGTACAGCACTTCATAGACGGCCTTGTCCATGACAAGCGCGCGGAGCAGGACGTCGTGGGCATCAGGGTCCAGGCCGCCGGCCTCGGCGTACCCGGTGCAGAAGGCGGCCGCGTTGCGGCGCGCCCAGTCGCGCGCCACCCCCGCCAGGGCAGCGCCGTCGGGGTGGCCGATCAGCTGGTGGCGGGCCGCGTAGTCGAAGGAGCGGAGCATCCCGGCGACGTCGCGCAGCGGGGAGGACCGGGCGCGGCGCTGGGCCAGCGGGGTAGCCGGCTCGCCCTCGAAGTCGAGGACCACCCAGCCGGTCTCGGTGCGCAGTACCTGGCCCAGGTGATAGTCCCCGTGCACCCGCTGCACCTGGATCGGCCCCTTCACCTTGGCCAGCTCGGAGAAGGTGCCGCTGATCATGTCCGCGTACTTGGCGAGCTCGGGCACGGCCGCGATGGCCAGGTCGAGCTTGCGGAACATCTGCTCCGTGAGCTCGCCGACCGCCTCGGCCGCCAGCACGTCGGTGCCGAACGCCTCGGCCAGGTCGGCGTGCACCTGCGCGGTGGCCACGCCGAGCCGGCGCGATTCCCCGGCGAAGTCGCCGCCCGCGCCCGCCGCGGTGACCGGGCCGGACACGCCGCGTTCCAGCGTGCTCTCGGTCGTCAGCGCGTACAGGTCGCGGACGCTGGTCGCCGCCAGCAACCAGCCGTCGGAGGCCAGCCGCAGGTACCGCGACAAGATCGCCAGGATCGTGGGGACGCCTTCCAGCCGCGTCTCGGCCCACGCCAGCGGCTCGGCGATGTGCGACGAGCCGAGCGTGGCCAGCGCCGCGCTCACCTCCAGGTCCGGGTTCGGCCCGGGGGCGAGTCGCCGGAACACCTTGAGGATCGACTCCTCGCCGTAGACCAGGCTGGTGTTGGTCTGCTCCAGGGCCAGCACGAGGCTGTCCAGGCCGGTGGAGAACTGCGCGCCGGGGATCTTGCGCAGCTGGATGCCGTCCACGCTGGCCTCGGCGGCGAAGCCCGCGAGCAGGTGCTTGGTCAGCTCCGCGTCGTGCAGTGCGTCGTAGGCGATCCGGCCGCCGTCGGCCGGCCCGATCACGGCGTGCTCCAGCCGGAGCGGCAGCCGCCGCCGGAGCCCGGCGAGCACCTGGTAGTAATCCACCGACGTCCCGTGCGAGACGGCGATGATCAGGTGCCGCAGCTCCGGGTCCCCGGCCACCAGTTCGGTGTCGGCGACGATGGCGAGATCACGAAGGCCATGGCCCTTGCCGGCGAACCAACGCTGCTCCACCAGCCACGTCGCTAGTGCGTCCTCGAAAGCCATAGCCTCGTTTCCCGTGTCACGTCGTTCTTGTCGCCTTTCCCCGCCCCTGGGTACTCACGGGGTTTTACTCCCCCCGGGAGGTAGCTGCCCGGGACGGGCCCGGGCTAACGTTCAAGATCCTCCCTCGGGGGAGGGAGCTGAAACCAGTAAAAGCCGTGTCCCGGGAGGGTGAGCAGGTACGGAAGCTCACCAATCGGCGGGAAAGTGACGCCGCCCATGCACTCGATGGGGGTGAAGCCGATGAACCGGCGCAGGTCCAGCTCGACCGGCTGCGGGAACCGCGACAGGTTGTTGACGCACAAGATCCGGTCGGCCGCCTCGAAGTCCCACTGCGACCCCGCGGGCCTGGTCGAGGGGTCGTGCTCGCGGACGAACGCCAGGACGCTGGGGTTGCTGCTGGTCAGCTCCTCGTAGGCGCCGAGGCCGAAGACGGCATGCCGCTTGCGGATCTCGATCATCCGCCGGGTCCAGTGCAGCAGGCTCTGCGGGGTGCGCTGCTGGGCCTCCACGTTGAGCGACTGGTAGCCGTAGATCGGGTCCATGACCGGCGGCAGGTACAGCCGCTGCGGGTCGCAGTTGGAGAAGCCGCCGTTGCGGTCCGGGGTCCACTGCATCGGGGTGCGGACGCCGTCCCGGTCGCCGAGCCAGATGTTGTCGCCCATCCCGATCTCGTCGCCGTAGTACATCACGGGCGAGCCGGGCAGCGACAACAGCAGCGCGGTGAACAACTCGAGCTGGTTGCGGTCGTTGTCCAGCAGCGGCGCGAGCCGGCGCCGGATGCCGATGTTGGCCTTCATCCGCGGGTCCTTGGCGTACTCCGCGTACATGTAGTCCCGCTCGTCGTCGGTGACCATCTCCAGCGTCAGCTCATCGTGGTTGCGCAAGAAGATGCCCCACTGGCAGCCCGCGGGGATCTTCGGCGTCTGGGCCAGGATCTCGCTGATCGGGTAGCGCTGCTCGCGGCGCACCGCCATGTAGATCCGCGGCATCAGCGGGAAGTGGAACGCCATGTGGCACTCGTTGCCGCCGGTCTCCGGGTCGCCGAAGTACTGCACGACGTCGGCGGGCCACTGGTTGGCCTCGGCCAGCAGCACCCGGTCGGGGTAGAGCGCGTCGACCTCGGCCCGGATCCGCTTGAGGTACTCGTGCGTCTCCTTGAGGTTCTCCCCGTTGGTTCCCTCGCGCTCGTACAGGTAGGGGACCGCGTCCAGCCGGAACCCGTCGATGCCGAGGTCGAGCCAGAACCGCAGCACCTCGATCATCGCGTCCTGGACCCTGGGGTTATCGAAGTTCAGGTCCGGCTGGTGGGCGAAGAACCGGTGCCAGAAGTACTGGCCGCGCACCGGGTCGAACGTCCAGTTGGACGTCTCGGTGTCGACGAAGATGATCCGCGCGTCGGTGTACTTGTCCGGAGTGTCGGACCAGACGTAGAAGTCGCCGAACGGGCCGTCGGGGTCGCTGCGCGAGGCCTGGAACCACGAGTGGGCGTCGCTGGTGTGGTTCATGACCAGGTCGGCGATGACCCGGATGCCTCGCTTGTGAGCGCCTTCCACGAGCTCGACGAAGTCGGCGACGTTGCCGTAGTCCGGCAGGATCTCCATGAAGTTGGCGATGTCGTACCCGCCGTCGCGCAGCGGCGAGGCGTAGATCGGCAGCAGCCAGATGCAGTCGATGCCTAGCCACTGCAGGTAGTCCAGCCGGGACGTCAGTCCCTTGATGTCCCCGGTGCCGTCCCCGTTGGCGTCCTGGAAGCCACGGATGAGCACCTCATAGAAAACAGCGCGGCGGTACCACTCCGGGTCCCTGGGACGCTCTAGCGGAGCGTCGGGCACTCGCTCACCAGGCGCGGTGGCGAATGGCGGCACGACGAGGACACCCTCGGCGGCCGGCTCGTGCTCTGTCACTGCTGGACTCTCCTGGAACTGGAATATGCGCGGCCGGAGCAAGCCCGGAGCGGGCTCGCGACCAGGTCCTCCAGCCAGGGCAAGTGCCATGCCTGCCCCGCGTTGTCGGCCCTGCTGGCTTACGCCGGGTCGCGCGTGACTGTAAAAATGTGGGCGACCCGCACCGCCGGGTCGAGGCGCACGTAGTTGGCCTGGCCCCACCGGTAGGACTCCCCGGTGAGCTCATCGGTAACCGTGAACCCCTCGTGCCAGTCCATTCCGAGCGCGGGCATGTCCAGCCAGATAGT
>JAICUO010000605.1 GCA_025935815.1 Streptosporangiaceae bacterium | reverse complement strand
GGGCGCATGCCCGGCGCCTGCGGATCGTCGGCGCCACGCTGCTGCCGTTCCAGGGCGCCGACTTCTACACCGCGGCGCGAGAGGCCACGCGGGAGGCAGTGAACGAGTGGATCCGCACCGCCGGAGCCTTCGACGCCGTCATTGACTTCGACGCGGTCACGAGGGATCCCGCCAGCCCGCTGTCGCTGCTGCCGGCCTACAGCTCCCCTGACCACCTGCATCCCAACGACGCGGGATACCGGGCGATGGCCGCCGCGATCAGCCTGCCGATGCTCCTGAACGGGTAACGGGGGACCGTGCCGCGGCGACCCAAGGCCCGGCAGCGGGCCTGGACGCCCGGCTAGATGGTCTTCCAACGGCAGGGGAATCCCTGCTGCCCGGCGGTGCCTGGCCCCTCGAAGGACTCGTGCCGCGTGAATGGCCCGCATGATCGCGATTGTGGCGAATCCGGGCGATCACCCATCACATTACGCACGCTACCCACAACACCCACTCTGGGTGGACACACCTCTCGCTGAGAGTTGATCAATTTGGGTAATTCTGTCACCATATTCATAGGTTTTTCGAAGTGATTACTCGGCATGTTCACAGGGGCGGGATGTAGTGATTGAGCTGGGGATCCTCGGCCCGTCGGCACTGATGGTTGACGATGAGCAAGTAGGGCTGGGGCCGGCCCTGGCCATGCTTGCGCTGGCGCTGATTTGCGCGCGGGGATCGCTCGTGCCGATAGCCAGGCTGGGCGGGCTGCTCGCTGCCCCGGACGGGGACCCGATTGTGGCGGTGACCGTGCGCAGCCATGTGTCGCACCTGCGCAAGGCGTTCGGGGATAGCCCCGGACGAGGACGGGGATCCAAGGTGCTGCTGTCGGGCAAGGTCAATGGCTCGGCGGCGTACGCGCTGCGCGCGGAGGCCGTTGACACTGACGCGGCGCGGTTTGAGCGGGAGCTTGACGAAGGGCAAGCGGAGCTGCGGGAGGGCAACTACAAAGTGGCTTCCGAGATGCTACGGCACGCGCTGTCGATCTGGCGCGGGGACCCGCTGGCGGACGCGGCGGGACGGCCGTTTGCCCGGGACTGGGCCGAGCACCTTGGGGAGCGCCGCCGTCAGGCGATGATCGCGCGGGTCGCGGCAGACGTCGGTGCGATGCGGCACGCCGACGTCACGGGTGAACTGGAGCGAATGGTACGCCAATGGCCCGATAACGAGGTGGTCCGGACCCTGCACGCCATCGCGCTGTACCGCAGCGGGCGTCCCTCGGGTGCTGCCGTGGCGTGCCAGGACGCGATCCGGGCCGCTCAGGCTCAGGGGCTTGACTCGCCGCGACTCCATGTGCTGCAGCGGGACGTCCTGAAGGGCACCCTGCCTGAGACCGGCCTGCCGCATCTTCCCGGCTGAATTAGGCTTCCACAGTGCTTCCACGGATTTCCACAACTCTTCCACGGTCATATCAGATGATTGCGGCGCTCTAGCTATCCGTTTTGCGGAGGTTGCCGTGGTCCGTCTTGTCCCCTCATCTGGGCCGCGCGCGTGGCGTCGGCTGGGTCGTTCCGTTCGGCAGGTGCTGGCGACGAGCCTGGCACCGGTGCTGACGGCAGGCGGGCTGGCGCTGCCGTCGGCCGCGATGACCGCCGTCGCCGTGGCCGGGGTGACTGCCGCGGTGGCCGCCTCGGCGGTGGCAACGGCTCCAGCCGCGCAGGCGGCGGCGCCGACCGGCAATGGCAAGGCCCTGGTGCTGTTGCAGAGCGGGTCGACGGCGCCGGAGAAGACGGTCTTGACGGCGGCAGGGTGGTCGGTGGACCAGGAGACACCGGCGACGTGGAAGACCGGCTCGTGGACGTGGAACGGCAGTACCGTCTCATTCTCGGACTTTGCCGTCCTGGTGATCGGAGACCCCTCAACCACCAGTTCCTGCTCCACGCTGCTGCAGTCGACGACGACGCTTGGGACGGCGTGGCAGTCGGGGGTCTCCGGCAACGTGGCGGTGGCGGGCACCGCCCCGGCGGCGGCGGGCACGACCGCTGCGAACGCCCTGGTCACGAATGCGGTGGCGTATGCGGGGTCGGGTTCGGGGACGGGCTTGTACATGTCGCTGAACTGCGAGTACAAGACGGCGGCGGCGAATACCAGGGTGTCGCTGCTGGACGGGGTGGCGGGGATCGGGGCGGCGGGCGGCCTGACCGTCCAGGGCGGCCTGGCCTGCACGGACCCGGGGTCGGTGAACAAGTGGCAGGCGGCCGCCGCCGGGACGTTCGGCGGGTTCACCGGTGACTCGCTGGGCGCCTCGTCGTGGCCGTCCCCGGGCTGCCCCGTGCAGGAGGCGTTCGATTCCTGGCCGGCGATGTTCACCCCGGTGGCCTATGACGCAGCCGCGGACGCGGCGGACAATTTCACGGCCTCTAACGGCCTGACTGGCCAGCCGTACATCCTGCTGGGTGCCCCAGTGTCGTCGGCGACGGCGGCGCTGGCTCAGTCTACTGGTGGCATGTCCCCGATGCTCACGACGGTGCATGGCGCCAACCCAGTGGCCCCGGGCGTGCAGCACGCGACGTCGGGGAACGGCGTGGACACGCAGAACGGAGATTACTCCGTGTCGGAGACAGACTTCTCCATTCCGGGGTTCGGGCCGGCGCTGGACTTCACCCGGACCTATGACGCTCAGCAGGCCCAGCAGCAGACGGTGGCGGGATCACCCGGCCCGATGGGGTACGGGTGGACCGACAACTGGGCGACATCGGAGGTGCCGCACCGGCCGTTGCCGGGTGATATCTACGCGGTCAACGCGGTCGGCGCGTCGGTGCTGAACCCCGACGACGTCGTGTCGGACGCGGCGGGTGACTTGTTCGTGGCGGACACGGGCCGCTCGCGGGTCCTAGAGGTCGCGGCGGCGGACTCCACGCAGTTCGGCATCGCGATGACGGCCGGGCACGGGTACACGGTGGCGGGCAGTTCCACCGGCGCCTCGGGCAATTCCGGCATCGGCGGGGTGGCGACCTCGGCGCTGATGTCCGGGCCGCAGAGCGTGGCGGTGGACCCGGCGGGGAACCTGTACATCGCCGACACCGGCAATAACCAGCTCCAGGAGGTCCCGGCGGCGACCGGCACCCAGTGGGGGCAGTCGATGACGGCCGGGCACCTGTACACGATCGCCGGCAGCACGGCCGGGACCGCGGGCCTTACCGGCTACAACGGCCCGGCCGCATCAGCCAAGCTCAGCATGCCCGTGTCGGTCCGGCTGGACGGGCAGGGCAACGTCTACATCGGTGACCAGGGCAACGCACGGGTGCTGGAGATCGCCGCCACGACTGGCACCAAGCGGGGCCAGTCGATGACGGCCGGGTCCATCTACGTGATCGCCGGATCGGCGACCGGGAGCTCCGGTTATGCCGGCAACGGCGGCCCGGCCACGTCCGCGCTGCTGAACACCGTCGGCGGCCTCGCGCTGGACCAGGCGGGGAACCTGTTCATCAGCGAGTCGTGGTTCAACGTCGTGCGCGAGGTCCCGATCGCGACCGGCAAGCAGTTCGGCCACACGTTCACCGCCAACGACATCTACACCGTCGCCGGCGACTCCTCGCACGCCGGGATGAACGGCACCACCTCCGGAGACAACGGCCCCGCCATCGGCTCGGGCCTGCGTGAGCCGGCCGGGGTCGCAGTCGACTCCTCCGGTGACCTGTACATCGCCGATACCTACAACAACCGCATCCAGGAGGTCGCGGCCGCCAGCGGCACCCAGTGGGGCAAGTCGATGACCTTGGGGAACATCTACACCGTGCTCGGCCAGGCCAACGGCACCAGCGGCACCGCCGGCGACGGCGGCCCCGCCGCAGCCGCCTTCCTAGACCTGCCAACCTCCGTGAACCTCGACTCACCCGGGGACCTGCTCGTCCCCGACAACTTCAACAGCAAGCTCCGCGAGGTCTTCGCCGCCTCCTCCACCCAGGTCTTCGCCACCACCCCGACCGGGACCGGATGGAGCATCATCCAAGGCGACGGCTCCTGGGTCAACTTCTACCCCAAGGTCAGCGGGACCTGCCAGGCGCCCTACGTCGCCTACCCCGGCAGCGGCGCCTGCACCCTCCCGCAGAACGTCGGCGTGTCCCTCAACCAGGACCCCACAACCCACATCTTCAACTACCGCCCCGACCCGGGAACCGTCTACACCTACGACTCCGCAGGCGTCCTGCAGTCCATCAAGAACGCAGCCGACGACACCCTGACCATCGCTACGGCCACCCCAGGCTCCGGCAACAACTGCCCGACCACGGCAGCGACCTGCCAGGTGATCACCGCCGCATCCGGCCGGGCACTGTCGGTCGGCCGGGCAGCCAACGGACTCGTCACTACCGTCACCGACCCGATGACCAGGCGCTGGACCTACGCCTACAACCCCGCCCTGCAACTAGCCGCCGCCTACGACCCCATGGGCCACCGCACCAGCTACACCTACGGGGCAGGCTCGACCGGCAACCCCCAGCTCGCTAACGCGATGGTGACCATCACCACCCCCAACGCCCAGGCCGGCGGCCCGGACGCGGGCATGGCCAGCGTGAACGTCTACGACACCCTCGGCCGGGTCATCTCCCAGACTGACCCGCTGGGCAACCAGACCACTATCAACTACTGCGCCAGCTCCGCCAGCAGCGACTGCCTGGACACCGCCACCGGCAGCGGATTCGTCGCGGTCACCAACCCCGACAGCAACAACACGGTCTACCAGT
>JAICUO010000982.1 GCA_025935815.1 Streptosporangiaceae bacterium | reverse complement strand
CGAATGCCTCTTTGTGTCAAGGGGTGCGGCGAGGTTTGCGTCGTAGGCTGATGGCAGGCCCGGGAGTGGCTTGCCCGAAGAGCCGGTTTCGGGGTGTGATCCGGCCGCGCTGGCTGCAGAGTCGTTCCCCTACTGCCCTCCCGGGTCCCTGGCCTGGCGTTCTGCCCGCCTGGCGTCTTCGCGGAGGCGGGTGAAGACGGCGTCGCTGATCTGCCGCTTGAGCGAGCGCAAGGCCTCGCGGTGGGTCTTGCCCTCGGCGAGCTTCTTGTCGTAGTAGGCGCGGCCCTCGCTGTGCTTCTGGCGGACCTGGGTCACGGCGGCCATGTGGATGGCGTGGTTGACCCTGCGGTTGCCTCGTCTGCTGAGCCGGTTGACCTTCCGCTGCCCGGAGGCCACCTCGATCGGGGCGGTGCCGTTGTAGGCGGCGAAGCGGTCGCGGTTCTTGAACCGGGACACGTCGCGGACCTCGCCGATGACGGCGGCAGCGATGACCGGGCCGACCCCGAACAGGCCGGTCAGGCTGGTCCCGCTGGCCCGCACGGCCGCATCGAGCTTCTGCCTGGTCTCACGCAGCCGGGCGTCGATACCGCGCAGGTCCTCCACCAGGGTCCCGGCGAGTTCCAGGCGGGCGGCCGCGACCGCGTCCGGCGGGGTAATCGAGTCCAGCAGCCGAGCGGCGTGAGCTGCGATGATCTTCTTCGGAACACCGCCGGGAACCAGCTCGCAGAGCACCGCGTGCAGGCGGCAGACGACCTGCGTCCGGCTGCTGGACAGGTCACGCCGGCGCTTGGACCAGACCTTCAGCACCGCCGCGTGGTCATCGGGCCTGGCCTCACGGACGCCGGGCGAGCGCAGCGCGGCCACCGCGACCGAGCAGGCGTCGTTGGGGTCGTTCTTGTTCACGTTCCCGGTGGCCAGCAGCCGCACCCGGGCGCCCAGCTTGGGCTGCACGTCCAGCACCCGCTCGCCGGCCGACAGCAGCTGCTGGGCCAGCAGGTGCCCCAGGCCCCTTGCTCCCTCGACGGCCCAGGTCCGCTCCGGCCAGGCCGCTGCCCATTCAAGCAGCCGGCTGGCCTGCGCGGCGCTGGCGCGGACCCGCAGCTGCCCCAGCTGCTCCTCGGTCCCGCTGATCGCCACCGCCGTGTGCGACGCCTTGTGCGGGTCGATCCCGATCATCACTCCCGCCATGAACGGCTCCTTCCTCCCGGGGATGATGAAGGACCGCGGCAGGCATGCCTGATTCCAGAAAACCCTGACCGGGCGCTCGCGCCTCTTTTGAGCCACACCGCGGCGAGGCCCCGGTGAGCAGGCACGTCGTTCGAAAGCCAAGCCACAAACCGGGCCGGCAGGCGG
Organism: Streptosporangiaceae bacterium; assembly: GCA_025935815.1. GTDB lineage: Bacteria > Actinomycetota > Actinomycetes > Streptosporangiales > Streptosporangiaceae > Trebonia. The sequence continues at coordinate 406 of JAICUO010000982.1, read as the reverse complement.
TTAGAGAGTCAGCACACCGGGACCTCTCAACGCTACGGCCAGGCTCAATCTCCATCCAAGGCCCGAACCGGAGCGTCGTACCTAAAAGTCTCAATCAGGCGGATAGTTCGCCATGGTCTCCTGGATGGGAGTTACATGGTGTGGCTTGTGATCGTCGGCCTGCGCGGGTGACCGCTGTCTGCCGGGCAGTAGGATCGCAGGGCCTGCCCGCGTGCCGTTCGTGGTGCCGGGCACCCGGGCTGGGGAGGCTGGCCATGCTGGAGGGGTTCGCGGGTCTGTCCACGCCGCTGGTCGCTGATGCCTGCGTGCGCTGCGGTGTCCCGGTGCGGGCCGCCCCGGCGGGGATCCGGGCCGTGGTGGCCGGGCAGCGGGTCGCTGGGCGGGTCCTGCCGGCCCGGCACTACGG
>JAICUO010000186.1 GCA_025935815.1 Streptosporangiaceae bacterium | reverse complement strand
TCGACCTGCGTCCAGATCACGATCTTCGAAGGTGACCTGGCGACGATCAAAGGCGCCGTCTTCTCCGGATTCGCCGCCATCACCGCGATCGGGGTCCAGGTCACGCTGAACGGGACGAAGGTCACCGGAACGTTCGCCAAGCCGCTGACCCTCATCGTTGACGATCTCGATATCACCGCAGCCAGCATTGCCACGACCTGGAATGGCGTATCGCTGCTGCCCTATCCGGATGCGACCGCCACGGCCGGCGAAATGCAGATCATCTTCGACACCGACCCTGACTTCGCGGTGCTAACCCCGGCCAGCGAGGAGGAGCCGGTGCCGGTGACTGGCTAGCCAGCCCGCTCGCGCCCGGCCCGTAAACCCTCCGGATAACGAGGAGACACCATGCTCAGCACAGCGCGGCGGTGCGCGGCGGCGGCCGCCGGAGGAGCGCTGACCCTCTGCACGCTGGCGGCGTGCTCGTCAGGGAGCACGCCGCCGGGCAAGCCGACGTCCTCGGCAGGCCCCGAGCGGATCGTCGCCGCGCCGAAGAACCTGCGGGCGGCGGCCGAGCCGCAGCCAAACGGAACTATCTGGACGCTGGCGGGAGACAACCTGACCCGGACCCTGGTCCAGTTCAGCCTCTCCGGCGGATTGCAGCCGATCGGCGCAAAACCGGTTAGCAACGCCGCGCAGTCGATCGCCGAATCGCTGTCGGGGGTGATCGGCGTCGCGCTCGCCCACGGCAAGGCGGGCGCGCTGGAGTTGCTGAACGGCGACACCGGCACCGTCAGGAGGACCATACCGATCGGCGCGCCAGCCCGGCAGGTGGTGGTGGGCGGCGACGAGAGCACGTTCTACGTGCTGAACGGCACAGCCGCCTCCGCGAGCGTCACCGTCGTCAACTCACAGAACGGCAAGGCGGTCGGCACGGTCCCCATGCCGCTGAATACCGTCTCGATCACCCCGGACACGCAGCAGGCCACGATCTACGCGCTGCAGCCGAACGGCATCGTCACCCAGATCGCCGTGGCGGGCGGGCGGGTCATCACCAAGTTCCGCACGGGGAACTCCGCCCGGTCGCTAGCGCTCAGCCCGGACGGCAACACGCTTTACGTGCTCAAGGGCCCGGTGACGACACCCAACATCGCCGTCGTGGACGTCCCCACGCAAATCCTGCGCCGCGTGCTGCCCGCGCCCGCCAACTGTCTTCAGATCCTCGTCTCCCCGAGCGGGAGCGAGCTTTACCAGATGGTGGGAACCCCTGAGTATGGGAACATCCAGGTTTTCGGTAGCTAGCCCGTCCCCGGGACGCCATCGGCTGCCCGGAGCGCTACCACAGGCCAACGGCCGGGCGCGCGGCGAACCTGACGAGCCCGCCGCGGGCAGCCAGACACCCCTGGCGACCCGGTGCCTGCGAACGCTGGCCGGGGCCATGGTCATCGTCTGGGCGTTCCGCCTGGACGGGTACCTGACGTTCACGCCCTGGCTGGCGCTGGCGGTCGCGATCTTGGGGCTCACGGGGCTGTGCGCCATCGTCGTCGCCTGGCTGCCGGCTTGCGTGGTGTCAGACGCCCGGCAGCATCAGGTCGGCTGGATCGCGGTAGCCGCGGTCGTGGCGGGACTCGTGCTGTGGAGCTACTTCCAGGTGTTCATCGCCCCCGACTACGGCACCGACGAGATCGCGTTCGACCAGTACGCGGCCCAGCTGGCGCTGCACGGGATCAACCCGTACCTGCACTCCATGGCCCCGGCCTTCCCACTGTTCCACGTGTCGCCGAACGGTTATACGTTCCAGCTGAACGGCCAGCCCGTCACCGCGCTGTCCTACCCGGCGCTGTCGTTCGAGGCCTACCTCCCGCTGCTCGCGCTCGGCATCACGACCCAGGCGGCGGTGTGGGTCAACGTGGCGGCCTGGGCGGCCAGCGCGGTGCTGCTGTACGCCGTGCTGCCCCGCAGCGTCGCCCCGCTGGCCGCGGTGGTGGCGAGCGTCGACGTCTACATCGGGTACGCGTCGGGCGGGGTAACTGACTCGCTATTCGTCCCGCTGCTCATCGGCGCCGCGGTGGGCTGGGATCGCTTCGCGTTTAGCGAGGGATTGCGGGCGTGGCGCGGCCCCATCTGCATGGGCCTGGCGATGGCGGTCAAGCAAACCCCGTGGCTCATCGTCCCTTTCGTTCTCGCGGGGATCGCGCGGGAGTCCTGGCAGGCCCACGGCTGGCGGCAGGCGCTCCGTGACTGCCTGCGCTACGCGTTTATCGCGCTGGCGGCCTTCCTGGTGCCAAACCTGCCGTACCTGGCCACTGCCCCGAGCGCCTGGCTGCGCGGCATCCTCACGCCGCTCGCCTCGCACTCGGTGCCGGCCGGCCAGGGCCTGATCAGCCTCAGCCTGTCGCTCACGATAGGCGGCGGATCGCTGCTCGCCTACAACATCGCCGCGGCGGTGGTGCTCACCGCCCTGCTGGCCTGCTACGTGACCACGTACCCGGCGCTGAAGGCGGCGGCATTCCTGCTGCCCTCGATCGCGCTCTTCTTCGCCGACCGGTCGTTCGGCAGCTACCTGGTGATGCTGATACCGGCCGCTCTCGCCGCCGCCGCGACCGTCCGCCATCGCGTGGAGGCAGCGCGGTGGCGGCTTTGGAAGTGGGTGCTGGCCGGCGCTGGGATGGCGAGTTGCGGGGCGGTCGCGGCAGCCCTCACCGCCGCCAGCCCGCTCACCATGTCGGTCGAGTCCGTGCACACGACCGGCCAGCTCGCGACCGTCGGGCAGGTGCAGCTCGCGGTGGCCAACAACACGGGCAAATCCGTGCGGCCCGCCTTCACCATCCAGGAAGGCACCCAGCTCACGTACTTCTGGCTGCGGGTGGCCGGGCCTGCGGTACTCGGCCCGCATCAGCGGGCCGAGTACACGATCCAGGCACCGAACTCCTTCGCGATGCCCTCCATCGCCACCGGCTTCCAGGTACTCGCCTTCAACGGCAGCCCCGCGTCGGTGAGCCGGTCGGGGCCGTACCTCGCGTCCACCTGGCGGGTCGTGCTGCAGCCGAACACGGTCAACACCCCCGTCCCGGTCGGGCAGGAGATCACGGTGCGCGCCTCCGTCGTGAACCGGCTCGACCAGCCGATACGGGTCGCCAACGTACCCGTGTACCTCGGCCAGGTCATCTACGCGCAGGAGGGCCTGCAGTACAGCCAGGCCTACATCAACCGGGGGCTGGCCGGCCAGACGCCGGTCGAGGCGCTCACCGACGCCGACGGGGTGGCCACTTTCACCATCCACTCCCCGGTCAGCGAGAGCGAACCGGTCTACTTCGAGGCCAACCTCGTCAACTCGTCGCTGTTCTACCCCTACGGCTATTCGCCCATCCTGACAGTGAGGTTCGGCTCATGAGCGAGATCGCAGCCCCCGCGATTACCCCCGCCGCCGTCCCGCATCCGCGCGTCATCGCACTGAGCCGGGTGCGGCGAATCGGGTATGTGGTGCTCGGGCTGCAGCTGATCGGCTTCTTGACCTGGTCAGCGATCGTTTACAACCACTATGCCCTTACCTTCGATTACGCGGTATACCACCAAGGCTGGTACCAGATCGCGCACGGCAACCTCGACCCTTACGACAGCCCGCAGCAGTGCGCGTTCTGGCAAATCCACGGTGAGCTGATCTTCTGGCCGCTCGCGCCCTTGTACTGGGTATGGCCGCATGACCTGATGCTGCTGTGGGTCCAGGACTTCGGAGTGGTCGTGGCGGAGGCGGTCGCGTTCACCTGGATATGCGAAATGGCGGGCAAGCGGCGTGCGGACGGCCACGCCGCGTTGTTCGCCGGGGTGGGCCTGGTGCTGCTGGTGGCCAACCCGTGGGTATGGCAGGTGGTCGCCTGGGACTACCACACCGAGCCGGTGCTGGTCGCATTCCTCATGCCGCTGATCCGCGACCTCGCCAACAACCGGCGCCGGGCCTTGGCCTGGGTGCCGCCCCTGCTGCTGTGCGGTGACGTGGCCGCGACCTACCTCATCGGAGTCGGGCTCGGCACGGTGCTAGCGAACCGCCGGTCACGGATGCGCGGCCTGATGGTAGCGGGCGCGGGCGCGCTTTCATTCGTCATCATCGACCTCGTCCACGCCAACCTCGGATCCGGCCATGGCCTTGTGACCTATGGGTACCTGGCTGGCGGGCCAGCCGGCGCTTCGCTGAGCATGGGCGCGTTGATCAAGGGCGTCCTTACCCATCCCTGGATCATGGTGCGGACGATGGCCTCCAAGAGCGCCGACATCTGGGCCAACCTGGCCCCGTCAGGGTTGCTGGGCACCTGCTTCGTCCCGCTGGTCCCCATCGTCATTGTCGTGCTTATTGAAAGCCACCTCTCGCCTGGCCTGCTGTTCGCGGAACCAGGGCTGCAGAATCACGCGATCTACATCATCGTCCCAGCCGGAACCGTCGCCGTCCTCGCCTGGCTGCGTCAGCGGCACCGGATTACGGCCCTGGTGCTGGCATGCCTAGTGACAGCGCAGGCACTGACATGGGCGGCGGTGTTCATGCCCCGGATACCAGGGCAATGGCTCCGGATGCCCGCCGGGACGGTCGCGACGCTCTCAGCCGTTCAGGCCATGATCCCGCCCGATGCCGAGGTAATCGCGTCGCAAGGGATATCTGGTCGATTTTCGAGCCGAGCGGACATCTTCCCTATCATGGCGGCTGGATCGATTCCCATACACGGCGAGACCTGGTTCATCATCGCCCCCATCGCCGGAATCGAGATTGAAAGCTCCGCGGCCGCGATGGCATTCATCGGTGAACTGGCCGGTCCGCTGGGCGCCACGCTGGTCACCCAGGCCAATGGCGTCTGGGTATTCCGCTGGAACCCGCCCGCGGGGACGACATCGGTCAGCCTTCCGGTCGCGTCGGCGCCCATTCCGGCGTGGGCCTCGGCCGGCGCGGCGGGACGGCCCGACCTCAGCGGGCCCGCTTCTACCTGGCGGGCCGTGGCCACTGGGGCCGAGGGCTATGTGGCTGACCAGCTTGAGTGGCGAGCGCCCACCGGCCGCTATGTCGCGGACGTCACGCTGGCGACCAGCGGTCCAGTCAACGTTGAGGTATGGAACGACACTGGGGACCCAGCGGTCCTGCTGAGCCGGCGCACGGTCCTCGCCAGCGGAGGTCCCATGCAGGTGACGGTGCCCGTCAACGCCCGTACCGCCTACCGCGACGACTTGTTTTCCGGCTTGGGGCCGTTCCACGCCGAGTTCAACGCGCCGCCCCCGGGGCAGCGGCTTGAGGTGCGGGTCTGGTCTCCTGGCAATACCCAAGTGGACGTCTACGGCGCGGAGCTGATCCCGGCTGGCTCTAGTGTTATCCCGTGAAGTTCTCGCTCTGGCCTGGCAACGACCGCGCCCCCGCCGATCTGCTGCAAGAAGTGCGGCTCGCCGACGCCACTGGGTGGCATGGCGTCTGGCTGGCCGACCATTACATGCCCAACACCGGCGACACGACGCCCGCCCGCGGCGACGCGTACGAGTGCTGGGCGCTGCTGCCCGCCCTCGCCGCGGTCACCGATCGAATCCGGGTCGGGACCCTGGTCTCGCCGACATCGGTCCACCATCCGGCGCTGCTCGCGAAGCGAGCGGCCACGATCGACCGGCTCTCCGGCGGCCGGATGGTCCTCGGCCTGGGAGCAGGCTGGCAGGTCAATGAGCATCACGCCTACGGCATCGAGCTGGAGCCGCCCGGAAAGCGAGTCAGCCGGTTCGAGGAGGCCATCCAGATTGTCCGCTCACTGCTGTCGCAGGAGGCCACTACGTTCCACGGTGCCTACTACAACATCACCGACGCCCCCGCCGATCCCAAGCCGGTCCAGTCCCCGTTGCCGCTGCTGGTCGGCACGCGCGGCCCGCGCATGCGCGGGATCACAGTCCGCTACGCCGACGAATGGAACACCTGGGGCACTCCCGAGCAGGCCGCCGTCCACCGGGCAGCCGTGATCGAGGCCTGCCACGAAGCCGGGCGCGATCCCGCCACGATGCGGACCTCGATCAACGCCCTGGTCGGGCTAGGCGCGAGCGCCCCGCCACCGGGACGGGCCGCGATCCACGGCTCCGCCCAGCAGCTCGCCGACCAGCTCGGGCAGTACGCCGACCTGGGCTTTGACGAGTTCATCATGCCCGACTGGAACCTCGGCACCGACAAGTCCGAGCGCGCCGACACGCTAGCCCGGATCAAGTCCGAGGTCCTCGACCAACTTTGACCCACGACGAGCCGAAGCGCGGCCAGGCATGAGAAAGCGCGGCTAGCTGATCTTGGTTGGCTTGAGGAATGCCTCGTGACGCCGGTGGTCGCGTTGGCCGATGAAGGCCTTGAAGTCACCGAGCCGGTAGGCGTCGCCGGCCTTGCGGGGGTCGGTGTCGATGTGGAAGTCCTGCCGAAGGTGGGCCAGGTGGCGCTCGAAGGCGGGGACGTCCATCGGCTGCGGCAGGCGGCGCCGGATCTGCTCCATGGTGAGGAAGCCGCCGTCGTCGCGCAGGATCGCGTACACCGGGTCGTGGGCGGAGTTGGATTGCTCCACGAGGTCGCGCGGCGTGCCCTCGTGGTCAAGGGCGCGGCGGACCTGGTCGCCCAGCGCCCGGGCGACCGGCGGCGGGAAAGCGTTCCCGATCTGGCGGTAGGTGGATGTCTTGCGGCCGGTGAACGTCCAGCGGTACTCGTTGTCGTCCCAGCCCTGGATGCGAGCGACCATCGCGGTGGTGAGCTTGGGCAGCAGGCTCACGGGGTCGGTCGCCGCCGGCGCCGCGTCCGCCACCCCCAGGGCGTTCACGCCCATCCCCCGCCAGGCGCGCTTGGCCCGGGTAGGGCCGAGGTCGGCGCCGCCGTGCTTCTTGGACCCGCCGACGATGGTGGGCGCGATGTCACTGGCGCGCTGCGCCCAGCGGTCCGCGCCCGGCCAGCCGCCCGCGGCCATGAGGTCACGGAGGGTCTCCCCAACCGTCTTGGCGAGCTCGGGACGTGGCTCCGGCCAGGTGAAGTAGCGGAAGTCAGCGGGGCGCATGGCGATGAGGACGAACCTTGGCCGCAGCTGGGGAACGCCGTAGTCGGCGGCGTGCAGCAGTCGCCAGTCGGCGGCGTAACCGAGCTGGGCCAGCCGGTCCAGGACGTGCTGGCGGTAGGCAGAGAACCGGGGCAGGGACAGTCCGCGGACGTTCTCCAGCATCAGCGCGCGGGGTTTCACCGTGCCGCACAGCTCGATCGCCCAGGCGAAGAGGTCACGCTCGTCGGTCGCGCCGAGTTGCTTGCCCGCGATGGTGAACGGCGGGCACGGCACGCCGCCGGCGAGCAGGTCGATGCCCTCGTACTGGCCCGGGTCCCATACCGACGGGCTGGCGACGTCGCCCTCGGCGACCTTCCAGTGCGGGCGGTTGTGGCGCAAGGTGGCGGCGGCGTTCGGGTCGAGCTCGACGGCCAGTTCGTGCTCGAACCCGGCGACCTCCAGCCCGAGCGACTGGCCGCCGGCGCCCGCGCAGATCTCCACGACCCGGTACTGCCGCCGGTACTGCTGCACCCTGGCCTCCTTCACTGCCTCAGCCGCCACGACCCCGGCGCTTACTGCACATCTTGCCTCATCTCGACCAGATGAAGCGGCTCGAAGGAGCTTTTGGAACTTCGTGTCTTAGCTGAGCAGGCCGTTACTCCTTGATGTCGGGAAGGAGCGGCGCCGGCTCGGGTGGATCGCCGGGAAGCGCGACGACCCATGGGTGGCCGTCGAGGACCGCGAATGGCCGGTCACCATGGTGCGCTGCCCGGCTCGCCAGGCGCGCGCTGACCGATTCACCGGGGCCGGGGACCGGAAGCCCGAGCGCTTGGGCGACCCGCCCATGGCTGTCGTACTGCCCGAAGATCACGATCCCTTCCGGCCGAAGGCTGGTGCGCGATCCCCCGTTGCCGCGGATTCGCTTCATGTAGTCCTCCTGCTGGGCGACGGTGGCGATGACGGCCCGGCTGATCCGGCGGCCCTGGGCCACGCGGAAGAGCATGTCCACCCGCTTGGTGCCGTGCCGGGACTCGAAGATCCGCTGGACATCGGCGGCCGGAATCCGCAGGAGGGCGTTCTCCGGGAGTGGCTGGTCTCGGAACACCCAGGTCACCGCGGCCTTGCCCGCGGCCGACAGACGCCGCTTCAGGTCACGATTGCCGCGCGAGGGGCTGAGGACGCCTTCAGTGACCCGGATGAGGCCGAGCGACCATTTCCCGAGGTCGTCGCTCGCCCATAGGCCGAGGATGACGTGCCCCATGGCCTCAGGCGGGATCATCCAATCCCCGGTACTTTGGGCATACTTGCAATCAACGTCTACGCCCTGGATCGCGAAATCCATCGCCTGCCCGTCGGCGAAGCCGAACTCACGTTGCAGGTTTATCTCAACAAGCGTTCCGAAGTGCGTTTTCTCGGTCTTGTAGAGCTGATCCCAGCGGTACCGGCCCGTGTGCTGGCCATCCAGCAGCATGTCGTAGGTGCGCCGCAGGACCTTCGCGGTCCGCGCTCCGTCCTGATCGTTCCTGGTCAGCTCGGCGGCCACCGCGCGCAACTCCGGGTCCGCCGGTAGCGTCACGAACGCAGCCTACCGGGCGGCCCGCCGCAGCCGCGTGACCCCGTAAACGGTAAGCGTGACCTAAGCGCGGTCACCGCGTTCCCCTAGCTGTCATCGAGGCGGCGGAAGGTGACTTCCTCCAGGATGAGCTGGAGGGCGGCGGCGGCGGGTAGCGCGATGAGCGCCCCCACGATCCCGAGGACCACGCCGCCGATGACGATCGCGACCATGCCCACCAGCGCCGGGACATCGACCGCGCGCCCCATGATGCGCGGCACGAGCAGGTAATCCTCGGCCAGCCGGTAGCCGGCGTAGAAGATCAGGGTCGCTATCGCCACCGGCAACGAGACGGTGAGCGCCACCAGCGTGACGATCACGCCACCGATCGTGGAGCCGATGATGGGGATGAGGTCGAGCAGGAACACCAGCAAGCCGAGTAGCACCGGGTACGGGATGCCCCAGGCCAGCATCCACAGGAACGTCCCCGCGCCGGCGATAAAGGAGGTGATCACGTTGCCGAGGACGAAGCCGCCCACCTTGGTGAAGATCTCGTCGCCGATGAGGATCACCCGGGGACGGCGCGACTGGGGGATTAGGCGGTAGAAGAACAGCTTGGTCCGCGGCATGGCGGCCAGGAAGTAGACGGTCAGCACGCCCACCAAGACCATCGAGGACAGCGCGCTCACCACAATCTGGCCGGCGCCGATGACACCACCGACCAGCGCGGTCCCCTTGGTGCTCAGCAAGCTGGTGACGCGCTGCTCGATGTGGTACTTGTCATTCAGCCTGCCGAGCGTGGAACTGTGATTTTGCAGGTCATGCACGTAGTGCGGCAGTTCGTGGACCAGCGCGGAGGTCTGCGCGGCCAGCGGCGGTATGGCGGCGGCGATGAACCCGCCGACGAGCACGATGAGGCCCAGTACGACCACGGTTACCGCCATCCAGCGCCGCAGGCCGCGGCGGGTGAGCCAGACCACGACGGGGTCCAGTCCGGCCGCGATGAAGAACGCCAGCCCGATGAGGATCAGCACCGAGCGAGCCCTGATGAACAGCTCGACCAGCGCGATGGTGACGGCGACGCCGGCGGCGCCGGCCATCCCGATCATGAACGGCGAGCGGCGGTTCAGCGGTCTGCCGAGCTTCCCGAGCCCGCCGGCCTGCCGTTCGGCCTCGGCGGCCTCGATCGCCGGGCGGACCGGGTGCCCGGGGCCGACCTCCTCGATCAGGGGCGAGGCAGGCGGCGTCCGCGCCGCCACCCGTTCCTGGCGCTCAGGGCTGTCCTCATCCGCGGCAGCCCTCGCCGTTTCCTTGCCGGTCGTCCCGCTCACGACCGCTCAGCTTCCCCGGAAGAACTCCGGTATGCGACCGCGCCGCGTTCCGGGACCGGAATTTACGGATGGTAGACGGTAGGGGTGGTGGTGTATGTCCCCCGCTCAGCGCGGTCCAGCGGAACACGTCGGGCTGTGGCCGCTGGAGCTGCCACCCGGGAGTCTGCGTGAGCTTGTGGTGCCTGCGACAGGGCCCGCGGTGGCCGAAGCATGCGCGATCCTGCTGGGGGGCGGCACGCTGTCCGGCGTGATGCGCGGATGGACCGCGGCCGGGGTCCGCCCGGTGCAGTCGACGTCCGGGCGGGGCTGGACCCGGCAGTCGATCCGGACCATCTTGCTAAACCCGCGGATCGCGGGCTTGTCGGCTTACCGCGGTGAGATCGTCGGCCGCGGTGACTGGGAGCCGCTGGTGAGCGAGGAGACCTGGCGGGCGGTGCGCGCCATTTTGGAAGATCCGGCCCGTAAGCCGCCGCGCGGGGTGCGGACGCTGCCGGGCGGGCTGGCGTTGCGCCCGTGCGGGAACGTGGTCAGCGGCATGCCGAACCACCGGGGGCAGCGGGTCTACCGGTGCCAGCCGCCGACCCGTAACCGGGACTGGGACGGCGGTCATGTCGCCCGCCAGGCCGGGCCGGTCGAGGACTACATCGAGATGCTCGTCAAGGGCCGGATGGCGCGGGAGGACGCCGCCGACCTGATCGCGCTTCCCGAGGGCGCCCGGATGTCGCGGCGCTGGCGAAGGAGTCGACGGCGATCCGCGCGACCCTGGAGGAGATGGCCGCCGACCGCGCGGTCGGGCTGATTACCCGGGCGCAGATGCTGGCCGCGACCGAGCGGGCGAACATCCGGCTGGGCGAGATCGCAGCCGAGATGGAGCACGCGGCCCGGGAGAACGTGCTCGCCCCGCTGGTCGCCGCCGAGGACGTGACGGCGATGTGGGAAGACACGGACCTGTCCCTCCAGCGGGCCGTGATCAAGACGCTGATGACGATCACGCTGCTGCCCCCCAGGCAAGGGCGCGCGGCGGGCGTTCGACCCGGCCACGGTCCAGGTCACCTGGCGGCAGCCGTCGAACGACTTATCGTGTCGGCATGAGCGACACAGGCGCGGTCGTGGGCACCCGCTTCCTCGGCGTCGACCTGGCGTGGGGTACTGGGAGCGCCGCAGGTTCCGCCAATGAGAGTGGCGTCGCCGTCATCGATGACTGCGGCCGGGTCCTGAGCGCCGGCTGGACGCGTGGCCTGGAGGAGACGATCAACTGGATCACCAGCGCCGCCGGTCCTGGTCCGGCGTTGCTGTTCGTCGATGCGCCGTTGATCGTCGTCAACCCGGCAGGCCAGAGAGAATGCGAGCGGCAGGCCGGCCAGCGGTACGGCCGCTGGAGGGTCAGCGCGAACAGCACCAACACCCAGTCCCCGCGCCTGGCGGGAGTCGCGTTGTGCAGCGAACTGCGTGCCGCCGGCTGGGCCTATTCCGACGGGACCGACTGGCCTCCCGCCGCAGCGCGGACGATGTGCGAGTGCTATCCCTACACCACCTTGGTCGGGGCACCCGAGCTCGGATACGACCAGGCCCGCCCGAGGTACAAGCGCCGACCCAAGGGGATGCCCGCCGCCGTGTGGCGGCCTCAGCGTGCCACCGCGTGCGACGAGCTGATCCGCCGGCTTTCCAGCCTGGACGCGACAGACCCGCCGCTCCTCCTGCACACTCATTCCGTCACGCGCGAGCTGCGCCATGAGCCGTCGCCCATCCGAGACGATGAGTACAAGCACCGCGAAGACCTCATCGACGCGCTGATCTGCGCCTGGACGGCTGCCCTGTGGCGTCGGCACGGACAGGCACGCTGCCAGCTCCTGGGCCTGCCAGCGTCGCCCGCCACGGGCCCGGCAGCCACCATCATCGCTCCCGCACGACCTGAACAACGGGAAGCCGCTCACGAAAAGCCGCCGGTTACGCGGCCTGGCACTGGCGTCCTGGCACGCGGCCAGGACTTCCATCAAGATGTTCAGACGGCATTCCTCGCCGGCCTGCTGGGCGCAGACGCCTGCTCCGAGCACACGATCACCTTGAGCAAGACCAGGAACGGCCGGGTGGATCTTCTGGTCCTGCCGCAGGGCGAGGAGCGCATGGCCGTCGTCGTGGAGATCAAGAGCACACCATGGGATGAGCTTGCCGGGCACCGGATAAGGCCCAACCTTCGCGAGCACATCCGTCAGCTTCAGCGTTACCTGGACGTATACATCGCCGGCCTGGCAAACAAGTCCGAACCCACACCGGCCGCAGAACAGGACGGTGCCACACCAGCGTGGGACAGCGTGAGTGGGGTTCTGCTCTACCCGAAGCGGCCAGCCGACCGCGCCGTCGCCGAGCGCATCGAGAGCATCGCCGGCCGAGAGGCCCTGATGGTCGTATGGTACGACGAGGCGGACTGGGCAGACGGTTAGAGGATCTCGCGAGAGGAACAACAGCGCTGAAGTCACCTTCGCCCAGGCTGCCACGCTCGCCGGCAAGTGCCTGAAGAGGCTGCCGTGCCCCCGGATATCTGCGGAATTACGGTTCACCACGGTGACCACATGTCCTTGAAGTACGGGGTGGTGCCCTCCCGGGAAAGAGGGCACCACCCCTCGCGGCCAGCATCCCAGCCACACAGGGCCAGCTGATCGTGGGTGTTG
>JAICUO010000168.1 GCA_025935815.1 Streptosporangiaceae bacterium | reverse complement strand
GTACCTCGACCTCGATTGGCAGCGCGAGCTCGGCCATGGCAAGCTGCGGTGAGACCGCGCGCCAGCTGCCGTTCCGGGGGTCGTGTTCGATCGCCCGCAGGTCCACCAGGATGCCTTGCGCCCGCTTGACATCTCCCGGTGGCGCACCGGTCAGCTCGCTGAGCCGCTCGGCATCCCAGTCACCCGAATCGAGCAGGTGCTCATACACCTTGACGAGCAGGTCATCCTGTTCACCGGACGGAAAATCTTGATGGAACACGACCTCTCCCACTTTCTGTGCAGGCTCGCACGGCGACGGGCATGTCACGCAGCACGCCGGACTCCCGGCGACCTTCAAGATGTGGCTGATGGGCTTGGCTTCCCTGGCCCGTCCAAGCTGACATGTAGGGCTTGAACGACGCTGACGCGGCACTGAAGCGGTTTAGTAAAGTGCGCCGACTTGGGGGTCGAGGCGGACGATGGCGCGGAAGTGGCCGCCTCTACGCCGGGAACGTCCGGGCGGCCGCTCACGTCAGGTCGAGCGCCCCCGCGCTGCGGCTGCGCCGCTCCAGCAGGCGGAGCATGAGGACCCCGGCCATGCCGTAACCGAGCCCGAGCAGGGCTTCGGCGGCCAGGTCCCCGCCCACCCCGCCGATGCCGCCCCCCGCGGCGACCGAACGCGCGGCCGCGATCCCGTGCGCCAGCGGCAGCCAGTCCCCGGCAGCCGCGAGCCAGCCAGGGAGCGCGGGCCGCGGAATGTCGGCCCCGGAGCACAGGAGCAGGATGCCGAACAGAATGGTCGACAGCACGGCGATGTCCCGGAGTCGCAATCCCACCGCGGCACTGACCAGCCCGAGGCCGGTGCAGCCGAAGACTGACACCGCGATGGCGAGCGTGGCCAGCCCCAGCGTGGCGGGCCGCACCGGCAGGCCAAGCAGGACGCTTCCGGCGACGAGCCCGAACACCGACACCGCCAGGCCATTGAGCATGACCGGCAACGTCCGGCCGATGACCAGCGCCAGCCGAGGAGCCGGGGAAGCCAGCACGATGCCCAATGTGCGCTGCAGGCGTTCCCCGACCACGGTGCTGGCTGTGCCGAGCAGGCATGGCAGGGCGCTGTACTGCACGGCATTGCCGACGACGAAGAACGTGTCGGACTCAATCCCGGCGCTGCGCCCGATGTAGGAGAACAGCAGGATCTGCGCGAGCGGCATCACGAGCAGCGACGGCACCAAAATCCAGGGCGAGACCCAGTTGAACAAGGCCCGGTAGGTGGTGAGCCCGCCGATGACCAGGATGCGGAGCGAGTTCATGGCAGTGTGCACGCTCTCAGGTCAGGGAAAGGGTGGCGTGGCGACGGGCCGAGCGAAGCACCGTTGCGGCCACCCAGACGGCAGCGGCCGCATACGCGGCGGTTGACCCGGCCCACAGCCCCAGGTCCGCCCACAGCGACTGCCCGGCGGCAGCGGCCCGGACGGCCTGCATCCCCCACGTGGGCGGCAGCAGCCAAGACAGCGGCCGAAGCCACGACGGCAGCAGCGCCACTGGGACCAGGAAGCCGCAAGCCAGCCAGAGCGGTAGCTCAAGTGCGCCACCGAGCGCAAATACCGCGCGGTACCGGACCGCTGCCACCGCCAGCAGGAAGCCCAGGACGCCGAAGGAGAAGACGGTGGCGACGAGCGCGAGAGCGAACGGCAGCGGCCAGGCCGGCGCCAGGTGGACGCCGAACACGAAGCGGGACCACAGCAGGGTCGCCGCGACGGCGTACCCACCGGTCGTGGTGACCGCGAGGACTATCGACATGATGGACAGCGAGAACGGAGCCGGCGCGGCTACGAGCAGCTCGAGCGTGCCGAACGCCCGCTCGCGCTGCAGGATGCCGCTGGCGTTCGAGCTGACGGCAGACCACACCGTCACCACGGCGGCGCCCGTTGCCGCGTAGCTCAGCGCGTCCCGGTCGCCTGTCGCCCGGTAGACCAGCAGCGCGGTGGTGGCGAAGAACAGTGGCCAGACGACCTGCATCACGCTGTCGAACATCGAGCGATGCAGCATCTTCAGGTGCAGGTACCAGCTCACCGCGACCAGCCGCAGCAGCCGTCCCGCGCTCATGTGCCGCCGACCAGCTCAACGTACGCGTCCTCCAGCGTGGGTGCGCGCACCGACAGGCTCTGGATGGCGGTGCCGCGCAGGCAGCCGGCGATCTCCGCTGCCAACTGCGCGGCGGGCTTCGTCTGGACCAGGAGCACCTGCGCCCGGTCGAGGTCCCGGACGGTCACCGACCGCACCCCGGCCAGTTCCTGTATCCGCGCAATGGCGTCGGCCGGCAGGCTGTGCACCACCGCCTCGACCACCTCACCCTCGGAAACCCGTGACTTCAGGTCGGCGGGTGACCCCTCCGCCACGATCGAACCGTCGCGCAGTATGGCTATCCGGTCGCACAGCTCGTCCGCTTCGTACATGTAGTGCGTGGTGAGCACGATCGTCTTCCCCGCGTCCGCGAGCGCCGACACCGTGGCGCGAAGCTCCCTGGCGCCCACCGGGTCAATGCCGATGGACGGCTCGTCGAGGAACAGTACCGGCGGGTCGTGCAACAGCCCCCGGGCGATGTGCAACCGCTGCCGCATCCCGCGGGAGTAGCCCTCGACCCGTTCCCGTTCCCGCCCCGCCAGCCTCACCAGATCGAGGACGTAGGCGATGCGCTGACGCTGAGCCCGTGCGGGCACGCCGTACAACTCAGCGAAGTAACGGAGGTTATCGAGCGCGGAGAGCCGATCGTAGAGGCCGCGGTCCCCGCCGAACACGTACCCGACGCGCCGGCGGATCTCGCCGGGCTGGCTGGCCACGTCGAAGCCCAGCACCCGGGCCGAGCCGGCGGTGGGCAGCAGCAGGGTGGTCAGCATCTTGATGATGGTTGTCTTCCCGGCGCCGTTGGGTCCCAGCAAGCCGAATGTCTCACCGGCGTCGATGTGGAAGCTCACGTCCCGGACCGCCTGGATCTCCTGTCGGCGCCACCACCGCAGCCCGGACCGGACGTGGTAATGACGGGAAACCCGGCTGACTTCAATGACGGACACCGATGCCCTTCCGCTCGCGACATCCACTCGCGCCGCTGCGACCAGATGCGATGACGGCACTCACGCTAAAGGCCGCCCGCGGCCGCGGCTATCGCTGAGGCTCAGGACTTCCTGCACGGCCGCAAGTGCGGATGAGCGCCAGTTCGGCTGCCAACTGCGCGTCTGCGAACGCATCAACTATATGCGCGGGCATCTGCAGGGACCTCCCTTTGCTCAAGGCTCCGGAATAGCCGGTCGATGGCGTTACCCATACCCCACACTTCCTTATACGGCGGCCCTTGGGGACCCAGATCGATATCGCGCTGACGCGCGTAGGCGGCCGTTGTCCACTCAGGCGTGGACGGATAGCGGTGATGATAATCGTGATTGGGCAAATCTCCCGCTATCACGAGCAGGCGCGCAGGCAAGTGGTAAAAGGCCGTCAGGGTGACCCACCTCACCCAAGCCTTGCACTGGGGGCCGAATGGCATTGACTGTGCGGGTACCGGGCTGCCGCAGAACCTCGCCGCCGTGTTCGCCGCGGTGTAGAAACGGTGACCGTACTCGGGAATGCGCGGCGCCAGCCACTCGTGCTCGCCCAGCTTATCTAGCAGCTCGCTTAGCTCGGCGAAGAGAATGACAGGGAGGATGAAGGCCAGGATAAGGACGAGGAGGCCGTGCGGCATCCAGAATGGCAGCGAGACCCACCAGGCTATCCATACCGCGAAAGCCAGGCGGCGCCAGCTGCCGCTACTGATGTTGCTAACGAACCGATCTGCGAAACTGCGGGCGTAGAAGGCAGGAGAGAAGAAGACGAACCAGGATCGCCGCCAGAGAGCCGCACGGGAGAGCCCGGGCCGGAAACCAAGGCCGATCAAGACCTGTACCGGCGGATCAGCCTCCGTCGCGAAGACCTCGCGTCTGTGGTGGTTGTCGAAGTGCTTTTCCTTGAACTCCTGGAAGGTGGCGGAGAAGGTCAAGACGGTCGCCGCTTCGCCCCAGAAACGATCGACGCCCTGGTTGCCAGAGAATCGCCTATGCAGCGCCTGGTGAGCAATCACCAGCACCAGCATGCGTGCCCCGGTGACCGTCGGGAACCAGCCGAGCAGGACGACAAGGTACCACAGGGGGAACATAGCGGCGGTGGCGGTAGCGGAGATCGCCAGACCGCCAAGGAACACCCCTAGCGTTACGGCCAAATAAGAAGCCCACGTGTGTCGGATTAGTGGCTCCTGGCCTGGCAGCGCTTTACCGGTCTGCCAGGTCCAGAAGTGCTGAGTCCACCCGGGGAAACGCAGGTACGTGGCCCTTATATCGCTCACAGCTCACCTCGCGTGGACATGCTCTGGTTGATGTCGGCCTCGACGGTGAGACGAAAGCTCTTGCGTACGAGGCTGTCGGAGAGCTGGTCGCCGAAGGACATTTTGGTCATGCCTTCCCATTCCCTGTCGGGCGTTCTAACGTGTAATACCGGCGCAACTCGATGGCATATGCCAGCGCTTCTGGATCGTTGCTGTCGCCTGCGATCATCCCTGGTGCCGCTACTTGCGGGCGAGGAAGAACCGGCCGGTCGGGAACCGGTGGCGCACGCACTCCACCGAGGAGAACCCGACTGACAGCAGCTTGCGGCGCCACTCCTCCTCGTTGAGCAGGCGGCGCCCCATGAAGTGCTGGTGGTAGTACGTCACGATGGCACTGAACCGGCGCTCGCGGGGGTCGGTGGCGTACGGCACCGCGTCGGTGATCGCCATGAACCCGCCCGGGCGGATGGCCCGGCGGCAGTTCTCCAGGACCGCGTCCGCGACGTCCTCCTCGTCCGGCATCATGTCGTGGAACACGAAGCCGGCGTGGATCACGTCGGCTCCCTCGACCGGCCGGGGATCGGTGGCAATGGACTGGATCGGCCGTTCGGTCACCGTCAGCCGGCCGCCGACCCCGGCGCTCTTGGCCGCCAGGGCGGCCTCCTCGCAGGCACCGCCGTCGATGTCCAGGGCGACGGCCGTGGAGTCCGTGAGCTCCCGCAGGACGTCAATGAGGAGCCGGGCGGTACCCGCGCCGAGGTCCACCGCGTGGGCCGGGGCAGCGCCGAGGATGGTGCTCAGGGCCACCGGGTAGAAGGCGTAGGAGCCCATCCACTGCGAGCTGACCGCGACCTGCCGCAGGTCGCGCGGATACCGTTGGCCGGCCTCGCGCGGGTCGGCGAAGAACTCCGCGACGTGGTCGATGAAGGGACGGTTCGCGTTGAGCACCCACGAGAGGTAGCCGGCTTCATAGATGATGTCGGCGAAGTCGGGGACGACCTGGAACGTGCCCGTTCCCCCGGCTACCTCGGTCATGATCGCCGCGGCGCTCATGGCCTCCAGGTACTTGGCGATGCTGATCTCGGGCAGGCCCGAGTCCTGCGCCAGTCGCCGCGCGCTGACCGGTTGCCCGTACGCGAACTGCGTCAGGAGGCCGAGGCGGTCGGCCATTTCGAGCAACGCGGCGGCGCTGGCGGTGTCCGCCGCCCGCTCTGGGGAGAAGTTCTCTGGCGCATTCACTTGTTTTGTTCCTTTCCTCGGGCGGAGTGGATGCTCCGGTAGTAGTCAGCAACCATCGCCGCCAGCGGTCCTTCGGGGTCATCGGTCACGTCGGTCAGGTCCACGTGATCACCGTCCTGGCGTCCGAGAAGCCCATCATGCTCGAAAGCGTCACCCGGCTGGCGTTGGCGTCGCGGACCGGTTCGACGGCGTGAACGTGGGCCGGATTGAACAGGTAGATGTCGCCTGGTCGTACATCGAGCAACAGATGGTGAATGCCTGTCAGCCAGTCGACCTCATAGGGCGACCCGGTATACCGGACTCCGAGGCGCGTCCTCGTGGCCTCGTCAGGGCATAGATTCCACACCGTCAGCTGGCCACCCGGTCCGTTGTCCAGGCATATGTTCAGCGCCACGATCTGATATTCCGCCACTCGCTGAATCTCGAAGCCCGCTTGCTTTGGGTCCTCGCACTGGCCACGGTCCTCATGCGGATGCAGCGCGAACCGCCGTTGTCCGTGCCAGGACCGAAACACGCCCACGCATGCCTCGCGCCCGCGGTGGCGGGCCAACCGGAACTCAATGCCATCGAGCGCCAGCATCTCGCGGAGCAGCTGGTGTATTTGCCTCAGAGGTTCAGAGGGGATGTCTAGGGCCTTCTCCAATTCGGGCCTTATTGTCGCCGTTTGGTCGAGGTACTCGTCGATAGACTTGCCGTAGTGATATGCGCCAAGGTATTCGCCTGGCGCCTCCGCCCCCCGTCTCTGGCGTCCGGGGCTCGCGAAGAACCTGGAGACCATCTCCTCGCGAGTGATCGCCGGGACCACATTGCGAAACATGACCCCCAGATGACGGCCACGTAGCACATCTACGATCAAGGATGGCTGCAATTCCTCGCACTCGATGAAGCGAAAATAGGACTCCGGTCCTTGCCAGCCCGCCACATCTGGATGACGGTTGCTCGCGTTCATCTCCACGGCAGCTCCAAATCGCGCGTCATTACATCTCGCAGCCCACTAGGCACGGCAAACCACTGAGCACCTAAGCGGTTTCCGCATTCATCTCCGGCCGGCGGCCTTCCGCGAAAGGTACAGCTTGTCGAAGAGGACGAAGCCGTCAATATCATTCTCGTCGACGTATTGCACGAGAGAGCTGGTGCAGTTTATGAAGCCGCGGCCCGGGAAATTAAGCGAGGTGTTGCAAAGCACACCGAACCCCGTCAGCGCCTTAAAAGCCTTAAGGAGGTTCCACATTTCCCGATTCTGGTGCTCGTTGACAGTCTGTACGCGCGCCGTGCCGTCGACGTGAGTCACGGCGGGCAGCTCCCGGGTCAGCACTCTCTGGAAATAGAGCATGTAGGGGCTATCGCCCTTCCAGTCAAAGTGCTGTGCTACATCCTCCTCTAGGCAGAGGGGCGCTATCGGCCGATAGCTTTCGCGTTTTTTTATCTTGTTGAGCCTGTCATGCATCGCGCCGTCTAGGGGCGAAGCCAAGAGCGAACGGTTGCCGAGCGCTCGGGGGCCCATCTCGCAACGACCTTGCACCCAGGCGAGGACTAGGCCTGCCGCGAGAAGTTGCGCGACATGCGACAGATCTAGATCATGGCAGTCGAACGAGTCCGGAGGCCTAACGTCATCGTCAAACTCGACGCCTGCGTAAACATCCCACTTGAGCTTTGCGTTACCAGTAAAGTGACGTTGGGCATCGACGGCGGTACCTATGGCCGAACCCGTGTCGTTGGGTACCGGTGGCACGAAGACGGATTCGAAGAGTCCGCAGTCCCGCCATTGAGAATTCCAGTCGCAGTTCAGGCCACAACCACCGGATATGAGTAGCGGGTACCCTTTCTTCAGTTCGCGTTTGGCTACCTCGTAGAATGTGTCAAAGATCGCCTCCGAATGCCGGGCGGCTAGATTCTTGAACTCTTGAGACTCAACCCCGACATTGTAAAAAGGGGTCCGGCTCAGCTGTTCCTTCGAGGTGGTGAGCAGTATGGACTCGCGGCTGAGCACGAAATCAATGACTTCCCTCTCCGCCGCTGTTGATGAGGCGGATGCGGCGAATCCAGCCAGGGCCATCATCTTGCCGGCATTTGAGAATCGGAATCCCCCATGCTCTTTCGAGGTCGCCGGGTCCGCGAGGGAAAACACGAACTGATACTTGCTTCCCGGGTCTTCCATTACCTGGGCAACGCGCCGCACGGTTACGTCCGGCGCGAAATGATAGAAGCTCCCTATATTCCCTTCCCAGACCAGAGCATAGCATTCTTCACCCTGGGGGAATGGCGACATAGCGTAGGAAGACAGGAGGTGCGACCGCTCATGCGAGGAGGTAAACGTCTTCGCCGGCGTGCCGAATATCGTGGTCTCACCCGTGATGCAGCCCGACTCGGACCAGCCATAATATCCTGCCCCAAGGGGCGGCTCTACCGAGTGGAAACCCTTTACCCAGCCACTTAGGCAGACGACATCTGGAATCTTATCCACACGTGACATTGATTCCAGTACTACGGACGGATCGAGGGTGCTGTACCTGGGGAACGAGTCCTTCTCGCTTTCAAACGAGAAGACGAGCCGCCCGTCCTCCACCAGCGCAATCGAGCCATCGTGGCCAGGCTTGAATGAAAGGAACTGCATTCCTCACCCGCTCATATAGAACCAATAGAAGGACCGTATCAGAGCGTTGCAGCCGTCGGGACTGGCGATGATCTGCAAGTTCATGCCGTGCCGCTTGTGACCGCGAGATTCAGGTACCAGGCGCGTGGCCCTCTACCCGGAGGAGGCTGATGGCCAGGCTTCTGAGCGAGGCCATGACCCTAGGCGCGTTGCCGGTCCTGACCAGGGATTTGTCTTCCTGGTAGGAGAACGGACCCAGTGGAGCTTGTTCTCGATGTGTGCCAGGTCGTTAGGCGGTAGGGCAGGTCAGCGTGCCCTTCTGGTGCCCGGCTCGGCCTCGCCGGTGAACCGGGCGCAGTCACGCCGGTCGCGTTCGGGAGAGTGAGGTCACTGCATCTTGGTGGTACGGGACTGCGCGCCGGCTTGGCGGAGGGGGGCGGCCCGCTGCTGCGGGATGCTCAGCGGCCGGTGTCCTGGGCGAGTCGCTTCATGACTTCGTGCCAGTGCGCCTCGACCGATTCGCCGAGGCCGTGGAAGACACGGTCCAGTAGCCGCATCTGGGAAGCCGTCAGTTGCGCCTCGAACTCCGCACCGTCGGGGGTCACCGAGAGGCGCCGGACCCTCCGGTCCTGGGAGTCGCCGGCGATCGAGAGCAGGCCGCGCTCCTCCAGGTCCTTGACCGGACGGTGGATGGCCTGCTTCGTTACCTCCAGGACGGCCAGCAGCTCGCCGATGGAGATCCCCGGGTCGCGCCGAACGAAGTAAAGGACCCGGTGGTGCGTCCGCCCGAGCCCGCGCTGGGCGAGCATCTTGTCCGGCAGCGCGGTGAAGGCGCGGTAGCCGAAGTACAGCTCCTCGATGGCGCGGCGCAGCGAGGCCTCCCGATCTGGGTCAAGCACCTTGACCTACCTCTCGCCCGCGCACATAATTACGGCAACAAGATTGACCTAATTCCGGAGCCTGCTGCCGTGTTCTCCAATCGTATCGACGGGCTGCGGCCGTCACCGATCCGCGCCATCTTGAGCGTGATCGACCGCCCGGGCATGGTTTCCTTCGCCGGCGGGCTGCCCGCGACGCAGATGCTGCCCCGGTGGTCCGGGACCATCGCCCCGCAGACCCTGCAGTACGGGCCGAGCGAGGGCGAGCCGAGCCTGCGGGCGGCGGTGTCGGACCAGCTCCGCCGCCTGGGCATCGACGCGCCGCCGGAACGCGTCATGATCCTCAGCGGAAGCCAGCAGGGCATCGACCTGGTGGCGAAGCTCTTCATCGATCCCGGAACGCCGACGGCAGTCCAGTTCCCGACGTACCTCGCCGCGCTGCAGGTCTTCCGCTTCTACGGCGCGCGGTTCGTCGGCGTGCACACGGCGGACGCGGGGGAAGCCCGCCTCGCGTACGTGGTGCCCACGTTCGCCAATCCCACCGGAGCCTGCGCCACCAGCGCGGAGCGGGACGCGCTCGCCCGCAGGTGCCTCGACGCTGGCACGGTGCTGTTCGAGGATGACCCTTACCGTGACCTCGCCTACGAGCCCTGCGACCGCCAGCCGGTCGCGGCGAGGATGGGCGGCGGCTCCTGGATATACCAGGGCTCGTTCTCAAAGACTTTCGCACCTGGGCTGCGGCTGGGCTTCCTGGCCGCCTCCGCAGACCTGTTCCCGCCCCTTGTCCTGCTCAAGCAGTCCGTTGACCTCCACAGCTCCCGCCTCTCGCAGCTCATCGTGCACGACGCGATAACCGCCGACGGGTGGAACGCGCGCCTGGAGGAGCTCGCCGCCTTCTACCGTGCCCGCCGCGACACCTTCGAAGAGACCCTGAGCCGTCACTTCAGCGACCTCGCCCGGTGGCGCACGCCCAGCGGCGGCTTGTTCTACTGGCTGCAGCTGCACGACACCTACTCAGTCGACACGCGGACCGTGCTCGACGAAGCGATCGCGCGCGACGTCGCATTCATGCCCGGCGAAGAGTTCTACCCGAACGAGCCCCGCCTGGGGACGATGCGGCTGAACTTCAGCCACGCTGACGCAGCCCAAGCCGACCAGGGACTCCGCGCCCTGGCGGAGCTGATCCGGTCCCGAACTAGGTCCGGCCGTTCCCGTTCGCGAGCACGAACATCCAGCTGTACGCCAGCACGGATGCCGGCCTCACCTGGGAGTTCCTGAGCACGGTGGCCCAGGGCGGCCCGCCCGACACGACCAACGGCGCCACGCCGGTGTGGGAGGGCCCGGTCGTCAATGACGCGACCGGCACCACCTACGCCGAGCGGCCGGGCATGACCACCGTGGCGCAACTGAGCGGGCACCTGTGGATCATGACCTACGAGTTCGGGGCGCCCGTCGACCCCGCCAACCCCGACCAGGCCAATTGATCCAGACCTATTCAGCGCGGAATTAGTGTGTTCATGGCGGCTGGCTGGCAATACCCAGCATCAAAGGTGACGGGCATGTAACCGTCAAGCAAGCCCCGGGGAGTAAACCCGACGTCGATCTATTTCAATCCTGTGCCGCTCGAAAATAGGATCCGCGTCGTAGGACGCGCTGGGCGATGCCCCGCCGGGCAGCCGACTCGCATTGCACCCGGCGCTGGCTGAGGGGTCGATGTTGACGGCAATGGCGGTCAGGACGTGCTGCAGGCGGGCTTTCGGGTTGCCCCGGTAGCGGCAGTGGCGGATGCCGTGGCCGTGGGCGAACTCGCAGACGGTGCCCTCGATGCCGGACCGGACGGCGTAGCGCTTGCGCCACTCCCCGGGCGGATGCGGCGTAGGTAGCTTGGCTATGGGCATCGCGGGCTGATTGCCTCGGCAGGCCAGGCCATGCCTCTCGTTTCCGCTCGACAATCCGGGCAGCTCCCAGGTTCAAGATCGAGGCGCTGCCAGCGGGGATGACGCACCGTGCCGGACCGCAAGCTGCCGAGGTGATCACGCTGGACACGTTCGCAGCGATTTATCAGGATATCGCGATGACGTGGCGTAGTTGCGGATAGGCTTTTTGCTCTTGGCGATCCGTTAGCCGCTGCTGCGGCAGAAAATGCGGCACTCTCCTCAGGCGGTGGGTAAGCATGGCCGACGATCCGGTGCGGATCGCGCAGTTCTGGCAGGCGGTCGAGATCTTCAGTCCGCAGTCGCTGCCCAGGCATGACCCAAAGAACCATTCGGTCGACCTTCAGCGCCACGACCGGGCGCCCTGGGAACAGGGTTCCCGTCTCCCGGAGGCGGAAGCCGGCTTTGCCTGGCGGCACGAGGTGTACGGGGGGCTGTACGAGCTGGGGCGGGTACGCGATGTCCTCGTCAGCCGGTACGGCCAGGATCACGATGAGGAACCGCCGCCGAAGGGCATGTCCGCCCTGTTCGCGTGCACCGTCGACATGGATGGCTTCCTGGTCCCGGATTCCATGGTCGTCTCCGCCTGTGCCTGGGGCGCCGGCCGGGTGAGCCAGGGCGCTTCCCCGATCGGTGACATGGCGGCGGATACCGAAGGGTATGCCGCCAGCCTTGCAAGGCAGGCGAAGGTACGGGCCGGGGTTCGGGTGCTCGGCGCGGCGATCCGGGGCGCGGTGCCCGACGGCGTCTCGGGCGCGGTGAGTGCCACGGTCGCGGGGGTGCTCACGCCGCTCGGCCCGATCGGGGTGGGCCTCACGGCCGTCACGGCGAACGTCGCCAAGTCCCTCACCGACTCGGCCCTGGGCCGAAACGCCGACAAGGCGGGCGATGGCCAGGGCACCGGCGAGTCGGAGGACGCCAAAGATGACACCCGCGGGGAAATGGCGCGCCTGGACCTCACGGCCATCACGGGCGAGGACCTCCAGGCGTTCGTCTCCTGGCTTGCCGGCCAGCTCGGTGTCACGGGACCCCTGCGGCCGCGCGGCGTCCGGGTCCGCAGCCGCCAGGTGAAGATCGACAGCGACGAGGAGGGCAAGGCCGACCCGTTCCTGAACAGCTTCCTCGCCGATGACCTGAAGCTCGTCGCCCAGGCCCTGCGCGCCGGCGACGCCGGCCAGGCCCTGGCCAGCTATCTGACGCCGGAAGACCGGGTCCGCACCACGCGGCGGAAGGACGTCCGGCGCGACCCGGGGTACGTGCTCGGCTCGTGCGGCCCTGACCTCATCCCGCCGGGCCGGTGGGTCACCGCCACGGACCGCCCGCTCGCCTTCAGCCAGCAGTTCGCGGTCAACCGCATCATGCGTGACCACGGCGACGGCCGGCCGGGCCTGTTCGCCGTCAACGGACCGCCTGGAACTGGCAAGACCACGATGCTCCGTGACGTGGTGGCCGCGATCGTGGTACAGCGGGCGGTCAAGCTCGCCGGCCTGCCCAGCCCGAAGGACGCGTTCACTGGCGAATCTCTGACTTGGCAGACGCCGTCCTGGCCCCATCGCATCTACCTGCTGCGGCCGGAGCTGGCCGGCGATGAGATCGTGGTCGCCTCGTCCAACAATGCCGCAGTCGAGAACGTCACCTCCGAGATCCCCGGCCCGGACGGCGTCGCCGACCAATGGCGCCAGGCCGCCGCGGAAGTCGACTACTTCACCACGACCGCCCGGAAGGTCACCGGCCAGGGCGCCTGGGCACTGCTGGCGGCCGTGCTCGGCAACTCCGGGAACAGGGGCGCGTTCGTCACGAACTTCTGGTTCGGCGGAAACCGAAAGAACGAACGCGAACGCACCCGGGCCGGCCTGCTCGACGTCCTCAAGACCGCGCAGGCCCCACAGTGGCACCGCGCCGTCGGCGACTTCCGCCGGTCACTGGCCGAGGTTCAGTCCCTTGGTACCGAGCGTAGCGCGGTATCTGCCCATATCGGCCAGCTCCAGCAGCATCGCGACGCACGCGCGGCAGCTGCCGCAGTTCACCGGGAGGCCGCCGCGAGACGGGCGCAGGCGGAAGCCCGCCGCCCAGGCCTGGCCGACGCGAATGACGCAGCTGCCCGGCGCCAAGGGCAAGCCAATGCCAGCGCCACCGCGTACCAGTACACCCGCCCTGGGCTCTTCGCCTCCCGGGCCCGCAAGCGCGGCTGGAACGAGGGGCAGGAAGACCTCGCGCGCGAGGTGCGACAGGCCGCGGCGGACGCCGCGGC